>CAMZHY010000520.1 GCA_947307005.1 uncultured Planctomycetaceae bacterium | reverse complement strand
ACGCGGTCGTCGGAAGGCTGGAGAATATCGATAACGACGGGAAGCGCGTCAACTGCGACGCGGTCGTCGGAGGGACGAAACTCTCCGCGAAGGTCGTCGAGTGGGCGAAGAACGTCGCGAACTGGTCGGCGTCTATCGGAGTTTACAGATTCACGGACGACGACGTCGAGTTTGTTCCAGCTGGACGGAAAGCGGAAGCAAACGGGCGGGAGTTTTCCGGCCCTTGTTACATAGTACACAATGGAAGCCTCGCGGAGGGATCGTTTGTAGCGATCGGCGGAGACGGAGAGGCGCGGTCAATACTTGCGAAGATTAAAGGAGCAAGCACGATGAAATTTAATGTTTTCAAGGCGTCGGAGGGGACTCCGACGGACGAAGAAAAGAAGCTCGAGAACGAGATCGAGATCGAAGACAAAGAGAAGATCACGGAAGCGATCGACGACGAGAAGAAAGCGACGTGCGAAGAAACGGCGACGGACCTCGAGGAGATCGTCGTCGACGCGGTCGAGCAAGCGGTCGAAGATTCGACGGAAGAAATCCCCGCGGACGTCGCTCAAGATGTGATCGACGAGATCGTCACGGAACTTGCGGACGAGGAACTCCTTCCGGTCGAAGCGTCGGTCAAGGCGTCGAAACTTGCGAAGGCGAAGCTCGCGAAAGCGACCGCGAAAGGCTCGGCTCGGTCCGCTCTTGCGGAGAATCGTCGCGTCGCTGGAATCCAGACGCTCGTCGCTTCCTACGGCAAAGACGGCGCGAAGATCGCGGCGAAAGCTATCGCCGGCGGCTGGAGCCTCGAACGGACCGAGCGCGTCCTCAACGCTTCCGCGAAGCGTCGCGAGTTCGTCGCGGGAATGAAGGGGACGACGTTCGGACGCGCAACGGCGGGAAACGGTCCGTCTCCTCAGAATATCGTCGCGGCGAGCTTCGCGAAGACGCTCGGACTCGACGACAAACGAGCCGCGAAAGCGTTTGGAGAAGACGCGGTCGACGCTGCGACTCGCGCCCCATATCGCGGCATGACGTTTAAGAGCGTTGTCGCGGCGTCGCTTAACTCTTTCAAACCGGGCGCTTACGACGTTTTCACGGGCGCCGCGAGCGGCTGGCATGAGTGCAAAGCGGAATGCCTTCGCGCTCGTCTTCTCGGCGGCGGCTCGTTCCGAGCGGGCGCCGGCGCGGGCTTCTCGACGATCTCGGCGGTCGACGTCTTCCAGCTCGTCCTTCAGGCGTTCCTCGAGCCGAGCGCGGAAACTGCTCCGAGAATTTACAAGCAGATCACCCGCGAGAATAAGGTCGTCGACTTCAACACGATCAAGAGCTTCCTCCCGACGATTCAGGGACGCTTGCAAAAAATCTCCGAGACTGGCGCGATCCAGAACGTCGGATTAACGACGGAAGAGTTCGAGCACACGGCGAGCCCTTACGCAGCGGTCTTTACGATCCCGGAAATTACGGTGGTAAACGACCGACTCGACGCGTTCGCGGAACTTCTCCGACAGCTCGAGCAGCTCGGCGACGACTGCGTCGAGCATGACGTCGCGGAAACTTTCTGGCGCCTTGTCGACGGCGATATAAAGGACGCTAACAGCAACGCTTTAGTATCTGCGGCGGTCGGTAACTACATTAGCGGCGGCGCGTTGGACGAAGCCGGACTTGCGGCGGCTCTGACCGCGATGAACAGCTTCTCGAACGCGAACGGCGTCCCGCTTGCGTCGGATAATCTCCAGCTGATCACGGGCTCGAAACTTACCCCGGCGAGCTTCAAGCTCGCTCACGCCGGTTTGATCGACTTCCAGACGGGGACGGCCTATCCGAACTTCTTCAACGGACGCTTCAAGCCGGTCGAGTGGACCTACCTCGACTCGGCTCACGCTCGAGCAACCAAGGACGACGGCTCGACGCCTTCGCTCTTTGCGAGCGACAAGACGTGGATCCTTCTCCGCGATCCTCAGCGGCGGCCCGCTGTTTGCGTCAATAAGGTGGTCGGATTCGAATCGCCTCGCGTCGAGCAATTCGAAGCGGATCCGACCGTCTGGGGCACGACATATCGGTACGTTTATCCTTATGGCGTGAACGCCCAGTACAAAGACGCGATCGTCGCGACCACTAACTCTTGATTTTAATAGGAGATAAAGCAATGGCTGATACTTTTGGAGCCGTTCAAAACGGCAGAGCGACGGTCGGTGGGCGATTCTACGCGGTCCCGGCGACGAACGTCGCGGCGAATGCAATCTTCATGCCGGCCTATTCGACGAGCCCCCTTTTCGGCGTCGCTGAATACCCGGTCAACTCGGGCGAGCTCGGCGCGTTCGCGACGGACGGCGTCTTCGTCTTCGATAAGCCGGCGGGCTGGACCGACGCGGCGGGGAAGCCGGTCTACTGGAGTCCGACGAGCGCCGTCACGGGTTCTTTCGCGGCTACCGCTTCGAGCGGCGACGTTCTTCTCGGTTATCAGATAACCGCGAACATTCCCGCGAACAAGCTCGGGATCTATCTCGCGAAACCTACGGCGCTCGAGAGCTGATAAGGAGAACGCGAGATGAAGCGAGAAAGAACGAAAGACTTTGACGTACTGCGACAGGGCTCGACGATCTCAATCGTCGAGCGTCGGAGCGGCGTCGCGTCGTCGTTCGTCGTTCCGAGCGAGGAAGCTCGCGAGGCGCTCGTTCGCGTTCTTTCCGACTCGCTAGAGGTCGAGAAGAAAGTCGAGACGGTTCCGTCGGAGGAAGCTCCGACGGAGCGCGTCGAGACTGAAGTCGAGGCGACGACGGCGGAACCGGAAAAAGCGACGACGACGAAAAAACGAACGACGAAGAAAACGAACGCAAAATGAACCCGTAC
>CAMZHY010000519.1 GCA_947307005.1 uncultured Planctomycetaceae bacterium | reverse complement strand
GAGAATTTTGCCGTTCGGCGAGTATTTCATCGCATGGGCGCCCTTGAGATCGCGAACGTCCCAGGTCTTGACTTGTTCCCAAGTCGTAGGATTCCAAATGGAGATTTGGCCGCGCTGCGTCAACGTCGCGACTTCGCCCGTGACCGGATTGACGGAAATAGCGCGAATCCAGTCGTTGTTTTGGAGACCGACGGCGCGATATTGCTTTCCGGCTCCGACGGCGACGCCGTCTTTCAGCGTTTCAACGTCGTTCACGTCGCGAACGTAAAAGTATTGGACGTCGCCCCCCGCATAGAAAACGGTCTTGCCCGTCTCGCGGTTTACGGAGACGTCGAGCGCGGTCACCACGGGATTGAGTTTAGGTTCGTCGTTTTTTAGACCCGCGTTTCCACCGGAATTAAAGAACGTGTATAATCCAATGGCTTCTAGATCGACGGTTGCGTCGTCTTGAGCGTCAACCCTTGAGGCGGCGAGCGTTCCCGCAACGACGGTTGCGAGTAGAAACGCTACGATAGATCGGAATCTTTTCATTTCTTCAACTCCCTGACGACGACCGTCAGTTCACGCTTGGACTTTTGCGTAAGCCTCGCTCCCAACGAGACGGTTTCTTTCAGACGTTTTTTTCGAGACGCGATTGCGACAAGCGGCTCGCATCCTCGCAAAATGATGGGGAAAACGGAACTTTTACGCCTGTTTGCGGTTTTAAGAAACAGCGCGCGTTTCGTTGCGCCGCCGACGCCTCCTGTTTCCGCGCCGACTCCCCCTTCTCAGTCTCATCGGAACGGGCCGCGTAGCTCATTAAATTTAAAATATTTTTGCTTTTGATTAGGGAAGGGCGCTATGACGAAAAGAAAACGTTTTTACCGACGGAGTCGTATTGTCGGAGAACCGAAGTTTACGGGGACTTTAATCGTTGTTAGCGGCGAAATATTTTTACGGAACGCGCCGATCGCGTCGATTCTGGACGGTTGTTTGAATTGAATCGGTCGTATCGACGCCAACCTGTTAAATCGTTCAGTTTAGGCTATAATTAGGGCGCCTTCCGCGACGTTCCTGTTTACTATATTGAGTATGCTCGGGGTAGTCGCAAGATTCGAAGAGCGAAATTTTTGCAATAATCGAGGGGAGATTCCGCAGGGAATCTATCGTCCTTCTAAATATATTGAGACTTAAGGGAATCCAATGTCGAGTCATTCCGAAAATCTGGGAGGACGCCGTCGTCGTCCCGCCGCTTCTTCACGGCGCGGCGGAGCGTTGAAGGTCGTCGTCGTCCTGTTGCTAATCATTGGCGTCGGCGCGGGCGTAGTCGGCTGGCGCATGAAAACGTCTAAAGCGACGAAAAAGGTTAATCTCATTTTCGCTCCCGTCGAGCGCGGCGACTTCATCTACGAAGTGAACGGCAAGGGAAGCGCGGAGAGCGCTTCGAACGTCGACGTCGCCTCTCAGGTCGAAGGTCAGGCGACGGTAATCTACTTAATTCCCGAAGGTACGGACGTTAAGAAGGGCGATCTATTAGTGGAGCTCGATTCTTCCGACGTCGACGAGAAGCTTGACTCGCAAATCGTCCAGACGAACACGAGCCGCGCGACGCTCAACAGTTCGCGCGCGTCCCTTCGTTCCGCTCAGATTTCGCTCGAAGAATACGTGGAAGGAACGTTCGAGCAGAGCTGGATGGAATATGAGAACACCATTTTCGAAGCGGAACAGACGCGTAAGCAGCAGGCGGACAGCGCGAAATTTACCGAACGTCTTCTGAACCTCAACTATTCGACGGAACTTCAGCTAGAAATCGACAAGGTTGCGGAAGAGAAAGCGAAGAATTCGCTCGAGGTTGCGAACCTTAAGAAGAACACGCTGCTCAAGTATACGAGCGAAAAGCAGATTACGTCGCTCATGTCCGATATTGAGACGGCGCGCGCGAAAGTCGATTCCGACAAGAACTCGTACAATATTAATCTTAACCGCGAGAATCGCTATCGAGCGATTTCCGCGAACTGCAAGATTAAGGCGCCGCAGGACGGGCAAGTCGTCTACGCAAACCAAGACTCGCGACGCATGTCCGAGTCGGAAATGATTAAAGAGGGGTCGACCGTTCGCCAGCGTCAGGTTCTTATTCGTTTGCCCGATAAGACTCAGATGCAAGTCAAAACGATGATTAACGAGTCGAATATTTCGTCGGTCAAAGTCGGAATGCCCGCGAAAATCACGTTTGACTCAATCCCTGGCAGAGTCATCGAAGGCGAGGTTGTGAAGGTCAACCTTTACCCTGAAATCGTGTGGATGTCTTCCGCGAAAGACTACGTCACGCTCGTTAAAATTAAGGAGGACGATATTGAGGAACTGCGCTCCGGCTTGACGGCGCAGGTTCGCATTATCGCCGACGAACAGCACGACGTTCTCATGGTTCCAGTCCACTGCGTGACGGAAGTCGGCGCGAGAAATTACTGCGTCACTTACCGCGACGGCGTTTGGGGATGCAAAGAAGTCCTCTTGGGCGCGTCAAACGAAAAGCAGGTTATCGTTCTCGACGGTCTTGAGGAAGGCGAACTCGTTGTGAGCGGCGCGAGAAATTACCGCGACAACGTGAAATTCCCCGACCCGAACGAACCTTCTCTCTTTGAAAATAACGAAATCTATCAGCAGAAGCTTGCCGAGAAGAAGGCGGAAGAGGAAAAGAACGCCGAGATCGAAGCGGGCGGTTCCGCCGATAACCCAAGCGCGGGTGGTTTCCCTGGCGGGCAAGGAGGTTTCCCCGGCGGGCAAGGAGGTTTCCCCGGCGGTCAAGGCGGTTTCCCCGGCGGCGCGGGCGGAAACTCGATCTTTGCCTCCGCCTTGTCCTTCT
>CAMZHY010000518.1 GCA_947307005.1 uncultured Planctomycetaceae bacterium | reverse complement strand
ATTGGAGCTGATTCTATGGAAACGATCGTAACGCCGATTTCCGTACCGAAGGAGATGACGCCGTATCTCCAAGGCGTTGAAGAAAACGTCGCCTTTGAACAACGCGCAATGTTATTATATCCCTTGATTCGTCGTCGCGTTATTTCTCACGGCAGGGCGGCCGAGATCCTTGGCGTTCCTAAACTTGATCTTATCGATTGTTACGATCAATTAGGAATTCCTTATCTCAATCAAACGCGCGAAGAACTGGACGAAGAAATCGCCGGCTTTGCGCATCTGAGGGAGAAGAGAGCAAAATGATTGTCGTATCCGACGCCACGCCTCTTATATCTCTGATGAAGGCTTCGCTATTGTGGCTATTGGAGCCGCTTTTTCAAGAAGTCCTCATACCGGAAGCGGTTTATAGAGAACTTACAACGAATCATAAATTTCAAGAGGAAGCCTCGCAAATTATAAACTGTCGCTTTATTAGAGTTGTTTCGGTAAATCAGGGGATTGCGGACGATTTACGAAACGCTTCCGGTTTAGATCAGGGAGAAAGCGAGGCGATCGCCTATGCCAGCGAAAACAACGCCGACGTTCTCCTAATGGACGAGGCAAGAGGGCGACAAGCCGCAAAAGCGTTGAACCTTTACGTCATGGGAACAATCGGCGTCCTATTGTTCGCGCATGAAGAAGGTCTTCTTACCCGGTTGGACGTCGAACAAGCGTTAGACTGCCTTAAGAAGGCGAATCGCCATATCGGAGACGATTTGATAAACTACGCGTTGAGTAAGATTAGCAAATAACTTCGACTATATGTTCAACGCGTAGAGCGAATCTTTGCTTCTTATTGGTTGGCTTGCCTTGTCGCTGACGCTAGCGACCAGCGGGAGCGGGTTTTTACGCGCGCGCGGTGGAATTCGGCGCCTTTGCGTCGGTTCCCGCGAGCGCGGCGACGAGGTCCGCGTAGAAAAGGAGCGCGCGGTCGCGCTGGCGCGGGGTGAGCGCGGCGACGAAACGGCGCGTCTTTTCGCGGGTCTTCGCGTCGAAGGGAACGTTTTCGTCGCGCAGGAACGGGATTCTCGGGCAGAGCGTAAAACTCTGCGCCGCGTTCATAAAGTCGGGGAACGGACGCCCCGCGCCCGTCTCGAGCCATTCCCGATCGACCGCGAAGGTCCGGCACAGCGACTCGAGCGCTCCCTGCGACGGCTCGGCTTTGCCCGTCTCCCACGCGATCAGCGCGGACGTCGTCACGCCAATCGCGTCGCCGAACGCCGACCGCGTATACCCGAGCGCAAGGCGCAGCTTTCTCGTCCGCGCCCCGATCGACGTCGCCTGACCGGGCGCGTCGACGCTGATCTTCGGGGTCCTGCTCGCCCCCTTGTCTTTCTCTTTTTTGGAACCGTTTTCCAATCCATTCAACGGCGTTTTCATTGTTCCGTCCTTTCGTTAGACGTGAATAAAATAGGAACCTTTCTAAGCGCGTTCGCGCGGAAGTCGAAGATCGACGGAGAACGCGAGGTCGCGTCCCCCCGGACGTCTGAAAGACAATTCCAGCGTCCTAACGTAACGTAAAATAAGAAGCGCCCCGGATAATTTGAGACGCCGCCCCCTCGCGGAGACGCGTCTTACTATACCGCCGACCCGCCCCCGCGCAAGACGCCGATTTCTTATTATGCGTTCGAAAATTCGTTCGCGCCCGCTGCGGAAATGCGACCGAGTCGAGAGAATCGCGGCTCCGCGCCGTCTTTCGACAATCTAAAAATTTTTAAATAGAACGGACAGATAGCGACCGTGTAAAAGCCCGACGCGTCAAACGACGCGTCGGGCTTGCGTGAATTCTTTGACGACGTTGCGCGGCGCGACGTTAGCGTTCCGTTTTCGTCGGACGAAGGATTCCGTCCGTTTCCGCGACTTGGTTTTTCTCGATCAGCAGCGCGAGCGCCGCGTCGAAGCGTTCGACGACCGCCGCCGTTTTCGTCGAGCCTAAAAGCTTGGCGAGCGTCTTGTAAAGCCCGTCCTTCTCGATCGGCGCGTTCTCCTCGACGAGCGTGAGGATTCCGTCGGCGAGTTCTTCCGGCGCGATATGCTTCACGTCGCGCTTGACGCAGGGAACCCGGAGTTTGACGGTCTCTTGATCTTGGAGATAGAGGAACCCGTCGCGACGCAAAATCCCTTCCCTTTCGCAGATCACCATCCGAATGTCGAACTCGTTGACGACGGTTTTCGACGCGGTCTTGCCGCCGAAGAAGGGCGCGATTCGCTTTAGCAGCGCGTCTTCCGCAAGGGGCGCTTCCGTCTGAAGAATCTCCTTGATCGCGGTTTTGAAGTAGGCGCCGTGTTTCTTGATAATCTCAAGCGCGTCGACCTGACGGTATTCCTCAAATCCGCCGCTCGACTCCTGATCCGCGATTTCGAAGTCGTTGAGCGTCTGCGGGGCGTCGGCGTCGGTCGAGGCTGGGGCCGGGACGGGGGAGGGGGGCGCCGTCGGCTCCGGAGTTTTTTCCGACGCCGATTCGACGACCGACGCTTTGACGGGCGCGTCGGCGACTTTGGGCTTCTTTTCCGCCGCGCCTTGCGCTTTGGCGACGGCGGCGTCGACCGCCTTTAGAAGTCGTTCCTTTTCCGCTTCTTTATTCTCAAACCATTCGACGGACCATACTCGATAGTAGACCCAGCCCATGCCGGTGAGAACCGAACTTCGCGTAACGTCGCGATCGCGCGCGTTCTTGAAGCTGCGATACGTATCGCCGTCGCATTCGATCGCCATGACGTAATTGGACGCGTCGTCATTTTGGGCGTCTTTGACGCCGATTTCAAGGACTCGACTGGAGCAGCCGATTTCGCGATCGACGACGTAGT
>CAMZHY010000517.1 GCA_947307005.1 uncultured Planctomycetaceae bacterium | reverse complement strand
ACACCTTGCCAACATTTATTCGGAGGAGGAACTAACACGGGAGGCAACTTGTTCCAAATTGGAACAAGTTCAAATAGAAGGTAGTCGGGAAGTGCGGCGAAAGGTCGACTTCTACAATCTCGACGCCATTATTGCTGTCGGCTACCGGGTAAACTCAAAACAGGCGACGCGTTTCCGGCAATGGGCAACCAAAACGCTGAAGGAATATATTACGAAAGGGTTTGTTCTGAACGATGAAATGTTGAAAAATGGCAAACCGTTCGGCAGGGATTATTTCGATGAGTTACTGGACCGCATCCGTGAAATTCGAGCCAGCGAACGACGCGCATATCAGAAGATTGCCGACGTGTTCGAACAGTGTAGTTATGACTATGACAAGGACAGCCAAATCACGAAAACCTTCTATGCCTTCGTCCAAAACAAACTGCATTACGCCATTACCGGACAAACAGCGGCAGAAATTATTTATGATCGCGCAGACGCGCAGAAACCGACTATGGGCTTGACTACATGGAAAGATGCGCCCAGTGGAAAAATACTGAAAAGGGACGTCGTCGTCGCGAAAAACTATCTAAACGAGAAAGAAATGACTCGATTGAATCGTCTGGTTACGATGTTCATCGACTATGCGGAGCTGATGGCTGATGACGGTGTGCTGATGAGTATGCAAGACTGGTTGGATCAGACCAATCAGTTTCTAACCAACAATCGTCGGAATGTACTCCAGGGAAAGGGACATGTTTCCCATGAAAAGGCCGTCGAAAAGGCACAAAAGGAATATGAAATCTTCAGGGTACGACAAGATAGGGAATATATTTCGGAGTTTGACCGACAGGTGGAAAAGTACCTCAAGGGCGAATAGGCGTGAAGGAAGGAGCGAACATCACAGTCTATCTGGTTGAGTTGAAAAGCATGGCGAGCCTCTCGAAATTCGCCGTATTCGTTATCTCTGTTCAGTCTACACCCGACGTAGACTAAGTCGTTCCACACTGTCTCACGCTCCCCCGAAGCGCCTTGCGTGCGACGCGCGAAAGGCGTATAATAACGCGGTCCTTTTGGCGCGACGCGCCGAAACGACTCGTTGTTTTTTGCGATTTAACCGTTTACAGATTTTCGCCGCCCGCGAAGGTCGGCTTTTACGAAGGCGCGTATAATGCAGAGCGAACTTCCTCCCATTACCGAACTGACCCCCATCACCGAAATTCTCGAACGCAACGCGCTCCTTTACGGTTCCGACGTCAGCCTCGTCGAACTGTCGCCCGAGACGGAGAACGCGCCGCGTCGCGTCACGTGGAAAGACTTCGATCTCATCGAGCCGCCGAGCCATCCGATCGGACTGCGCCGCTCCACGACGTGGAAGAAGTTCAACGAGCTCTCCAACCGCTTCGCGAATCTGCTCCTGAGCCGCGGGGTCAAGAAGGGAGACAAGGTCGCGATCCTGCTCATGAACTGCCTCGAATGGCTCCCGATCTACTTCGGGATTCTCAAGGCGGGCGCGGTCGCCGTGCCGCTGAACTTCCGCTACGCCGCGGACGAAATCAAATACTGCCTCGGGCTCTCCGATTCGACCTATCTCGTCTTCGGTCCCGAATTCATCGGACGCATCGAATCGATCTGCGACCAGCTGACCGATATCAAATCGCTCTTCTTCGTCGGCGAAAACTGCCCCACCTTCGCGGAACCGCTCCATAGCCTCACGATGTACGCCTCCAACGAGACGCCCGACGTCAAGCTCACGAGCGAAGACGACGCCGCGATCTACTTCTCCTCCGGAACGACGGGCTTCCCGAAGGCGATTCTGCACCCGCACCGCAGTCTGACCGCGTCCTGCTTCACGGAGCAGAACCACCACTCGCAGACGCGTCAGGACGTCTTCCTCTGCATCCCGCCTCTCTATCACACCGGCGCGAAGATGCACTGGTTCGGAAGTTTCCTCGTCGGCGGCAAGGCCGTGCTGCTGCGCGGAATCAAGCCGAAAACGATTCTCCACGCCGTCTCGGAAGAACGCTGCACGATCGTCTGGCTCCTCGTCCCGTGGGCGCAGGATATTCTCGACGCGATCGAATCGAAAGAGGTCGACCTCGGCGATTACATCCTCTCGCAATGGCGCCTCATGCACATCGGCGCCCAGCCGGTGCCCCCGAGCCTCATTAAACGCTGGAAGACCTACTTCCCGATGCACGAGTACGACACGAACTACGGGCTGAGCGAATCGATCGGACCGGGCTGCGTCCATCTGGGCGTCGAAAACATCCACAAGGTCGGCGCGATCGGCAAGCCGGGCTACGGCTGGAAGGCGCAGATCGTCGACGAGAATCATAAGCCCGTCAAGCAGGGCGAAGTCGGCGAACTCGCCGTCTTCGGGCCCGGCGTCATGAAGGAATACTATCACGACCCGGAAGCGACCAAGGCGACGCTCGCCGACGGCTGGCTCTTCACGGGCGACATGGCGTGCGAAGACGAAGACGGGTTCATCTTCCTCGTCGACCGCAAGAAGGACGTCATCATCACGGGGGGCGAGAACCTGTACCCCGTCCAGATCGAAGACTTCCTGCGCCGTCACGACGACATTAAAGACGTCGCCGTCATCGGACTCCCCGACCCGCGCCTGGGCGAAATCGCCGCCGCGATCGTCGAACTCAAGCCGGACCGGAAGACGACCGAGGAAGACCTCGTCAAATTCTGCAACGACCTGCCTCGCTACAAGCGTCCGCGCAAATTCATCTTCGCGGAGGTGCCGCGCAATCCCACGGGCAAGATTGAGAAGCCGAAGCTCCGCGAAAAATACTGCGGGAAGAGCCTCGTCGCGACCCAGATCGAGCTGTGATTTTTCCCGACGGACGGAG
>CAMZHY010000516.1 GCA_947307005.1 uncultured Planctomycetaceae bacterium | reverse complement strand
ACTCGTCCAAGCCGCCGTCGCCGACGCGACCCCGAACTTGGCGCGTCCCGAGTATTCCCTCTGAGGCGTCTAGAGGCTAGTGGCCTACGTAAAAACAGGCGCGTCGTCACGCTCTCTTGCGTTGACGACGCGCCTTTTCGTTTTTTGCGAAGCTGAAAAACGCTTGACGTCTTAGCCCGACCTATCGCTTGAGTCCTGTCAACCGGCGAAATACCGCGATCGAAACGTCCATACGCCGCCGCGTCGGGGCTGTCTTCCGGGATTGCGCTTCCGCGCGCGTAACATCATCGTCTCCCGATGGCCGGCTCGCTAGAAAAACAGCGTTTAGTTTTCAGTAAACCTCCACAGCGCGTCGTGAAAATACTCAAACGAGCGGCAACTCGAATAGAACCTCCTTCGACCGGCGGTATCCGCGCTTAGCGGCGGCGTTTCTCAAAGACCCGCCAATCGTCGAAATTCAGCGACCGAAACGCCCGTGCGCTTCGCCGCTTCCTTGATTGAAACGAATCCGTCCGCGACAAACCCTCCGAGCGTTTTAAACATCTTCGCCCGTTCTTCCGCGCGACCTTCCGCGCGTCCTTTTGCTTCCGATTCTTCTCTCATTTCACGAATTGCTTGGCACATGTTTACTCGTCCCTTTCGTCGTCTTAATTTCAATTTCGAGTCGGTGATCGTATTCAACAACACAGCCGTCTTCACCGCTAACGACTGATATGCCGCGTCCGATTCTGTTAACTCTTCAAGTTTACGATGACTTCCGGCGTTTTTCAAGTACTTTAAAACGTAATTCAAGTCCGTGTGGAATTTGTCAAAATCCTCGTCCGTCATTCTGAACGGTTCGATCAGGTTGATCTTATAATCTGGGACATGCCGAAGTAGTTCCGGGTCTTGGACGTCAAACATTTCATGCAGGGACTTCGGCGCGATCCATGGTTCCGGACCTAAATAGATCGCCAGCGTCACGACCGGGATGAGTCTATCTGACGAATGGAATCCTGAGAGGAACTCGCCCTTCAACTTCGCTTTACCGTCCTTACCGTGCTTCTTCGCCGCCGCGTTTACCTGACAAACGTACTCTCCGACGTCATACGCCGCGCCCCTAACCGGCATGGCGAAATCCTGTTGCAACTGGTTCTCTATTCCGAGAACGAGAAAATACGTAGCTTTACCGTCCGTCATGACGGTCGCCCGTTTTAAGACGTCGCGGATTCTTTGGATGGGAATCGCCTTACCGTCGTCGCCGTAAAAAGTCGTTACCGACGTTACGTCGAGTTCTTGTAGGTTTTCCGGTTTGATTACCTCTTTGCCGCCATAAAGGTAATAATTGAAGGCGTCTGCAAAAATATCAGAATCGCGCATGTATTCTTTAGCGACGGCGTCTTTCTTGCCCATATGCGTCTGACTCCTCGATTCGATTGCGGTTGCGCGTCGCGGACGACTAAACCTGGAGTCATTATAACGCGTTTAAGCGCAAAATAAAACCCGTCGTTGCGGAGACGAGGACGCCGCCGACTTGCTATTGCTCTACCGAGCGAAGGATTGTCGTTTATTCACCCTCGAAGCTCGACAATTTCGCGCGAACACTGAGGGACGTATCCTTTGTCCGGCTCCCATTCTTCGAGGAAGAACTCGATCGGTCTAAAACGCTGGATAAGATTATATCCGCGTTGAACCGTGATCGCTTCTGAAAGGCGAGGTTCGATCTCAAAGGATATTTCATTTCCGTCTAAAAGTCGGAAAATAACGCCCTTCGTTGAATAGAGTTCCTTCTTTTCATCCTCGTGGACGACAATCTCACGGTCGTTCACGACGTCGATTCCAACGACGACGTCCTTTACGGGGACGTCGATCAGTTGACCGTCCTGCGCTTCTGAGACGATCTCTTCAGGATGCGCTTTGAACAACCTCATAACGGAAACGTCCTCCGCATGGAAAAAACAACGTTCCGATTTGAGAGCGACCTCCAATTTATAGGACGCCTCGTCGGTGAAAAAACCGACGACGTCAAAGACGAAAGGCGTAAAAATAAACGGGTCGTGAGAGTAATGGTCAAGACGTTTGCCAACCATACTTTTGAGCGCGTCTAATGAAGCGGCGTCGAGCGTGAGGTCGATCATTTTTCCATTCTTTGGGCGTCGATTACGTCGCGCCTTTAGCCTCTGAGTTCGACGATTTCACGCGCGTCAACGGGAACAGGGAATTGGCGCTAAACGCCGACCCCAATGGCGTGGTCTTGCGCAGGTTGACCGCATTATTTACGAGTCGACGCGGCGGAGCGGCTCATCCGCTGAGGAATCGTAAAGCCTCTCAATTTCATTTGATCCTTAAACTCCTCCAGAGACAGATTGGCTTTTTTCGCCGCATAGGCGATCTTAAGGCCGCCTTCTTGAACCACTTCAAACAAAAGATTCAACACAGCCTCATGTTCGCGTTCCTTTGCAAATTGTTCGACTACTTCGCACATCTTGATTTCTCCTTTCTCCGTATTGACGAACGTGTTCTTTCGTTTTGAGAACTCTGGGAATTTCTCAGGGTTTAGCTTTTCGCGATCTGTGAACAAATCCATTAGATCGGAAACGTTGGCGTTGAGTTCGTCGTCGTATTTTTTTACCGCGGCGTTCACATAGATTTCAGTAAAACCGTCGCTTCGAGTTTTCCCCGTCTCTCTAACGACGCGATCCACATGGTAGATCGGAAAACCGTCGTCGAAAATATCAAATTTGGATATAAAGATCACAATGACCCGAGCGACGTCCTTGAATTTTACGCCCTTTGGCGTTCTGTTGGCGGTAATCACGGACGCGTTATAACGAACCCGCGCCTCGTGATCGTCGTCATTGGACTTCTG
>CAMZHY010000515.1 GCA_947307005.1 uncultured Planctomycetaceae bacterium | reverse complement strand
CTTATAGTTCGCTTCGTCGCCGACCGCTTTGAGGCGGAAGTCGTAGTCGGTATTTTGGGTAAGTCCCGCGACCGTATAGCTCGTATTCGTTCCGACGTTCTTGTTCGTCCAGGTCGTCGCGCTGGCGAGCTTGTAGGAGAGACTATAACGAACGGCGTTTGGAACAACGTCCCACGCGACGGTAATCGTCGTGTCCGACTTGTCCGCAAGGGTGAGAACCGGTTTGTCGAGCGGTTGCGGTTCCGGGTTCGTCGTCGAAACGGCGATCGTCGACGGGTTGGAAGACGCGTAGTCGAAATCGTCGCCGATCGCGACGACGCGCAGTTCATAGTCGCGCCCCGAGTCGAGGCCGCTAATCGGATGGCTGAGATTCGTTCCGACGTCTTCGTATTCCGACCACTCCGCGCCCGCGAGCCTATAGGAAACGCTATAGCTCTCGGCGTTGGGAACGGCGCCCCACGAGACGGTAACCGTCGTCGTCCCGGCGCTGGCGGAAACGACCGGGTCGGTCAGTTTCTGACGCGGTCTTATCGTCCGCGCCGCCGTATAGGCGGAATCGGTATAGCGTCCCCCGTCGCCCAGCGCTTCAACATTCCAGTAGTAACTTGCGGAATTGTCGAGATTCGTAAACGTGTGCGAGGTTTCCGTCGCGTCGAGCGGAACATAGGAGTTCGCGGAAACGGACTTGTCCCGCCACGCGATTCGATACCCGGTCGCGTTCGCGACGGCGTCCCACGCGACGGTAATCGTCGTTTCCGTCTTCGCGGTCTCGCGCGGATTCGTCGGGGTCGGCAGCGGTTCCGTTTTCAACGTCTTGACGGAAATCAGCGAATAACCAGAAGACGCGTAGTCGAAATCGTCGCCGATCGTTCTGACTCGAACGTCGTAGTCGGTATCGGATTCGAGGCCGGAAATCGTATAGCTGGTATTCGTTCCGGCGTTGATATTGTTCGACCACTCGGACCCTGACGCGCTCGAAAGTTTATAAGAGACGTAATATCGCGAGGCGCCCGTAACCGCGTCCCACGAGACGGTTATCGACGTGGTTCCGGGGACGCCGGAAAGGGCCGGCGCGTCGAGTATCTGACGCGGTCTCGCGGTTCGCGCCGCAGTTTCTTCGGAATCGACATAACATATCCCTGAGGCGAGCGCTTGAACTTTCCATTCGTAAGTCGCGCCGTTATCAAGCCCGGTAAATTTATGCGAGGTCGTCGACGCGTTGAGAGAAATAGGCTCGCCGTAGTCGGAATCGTTCTGATTCTTCCACGCGAGCCGGTACCCGCCCGCGTTCTCAACGGCGTCCCACGCGACGGTAACCGTCGTTTCCGTCTTTGCGGTCTCGCGAGCGTTGGTCGGCGCGGCAAGCTTAATCTTTTGGAACTCATACGCCCCAAGATCGACCGTTTCGACGGAAAGTCGCGGGTTCTTCGCAAGATCGACGCTCGTCGTTACGTATTGATTGTCCCCCTGATCGATCGCCTGAGAATCAAACGCAAGCGTATAGTCGTCTTCCTCTGCGTTCATAAAGAGCGGTAGCGATTCGTCGTAGGTTAGGTTGGTCGGGTTGTTCTCGCCGCTTGTCCAACTTGTGAAGCTCGAGAGCGTGTTGTACGCGTAGACGGAACCGTTGTTGCGATATACGTCCGCGCCCTCCGTCGCGCTGTTCGCCGCGACGATCGTATTATACGCTTTGAACGTCGCGTTCGAAAAGACGCCGCCCCCGTAAACCCTCGCCGTGTTCCGCGTGATCGTCGCGTTGTAGACGGAGAACGTTCCGGAGCTATGGTAAATCGCGCCCCCGTGGTTTCCCGTCGTGGTATTGTTCGTTACCGCGCTATTCTTAAGCGTCGTCGTCCCGGCGGATGAATAGATTCCGCCGCCGTAGTTCGTCGCTTTATTGTAGCGAATATCGCTATTCTCAACCGTCAGCGTCCCGTCGGATTTGTAAATCGCGCCGCCGTATTGGGCGTTATTATTCGTCGCCGTACAATTGGCGAACGTCGCCGTGCCGTAATACTGGTAAAACGCCCCGCCGTTACTCGTCGCTTGGTTGCCGTCGATCTCGCAATTCTCAACCGTCAACGTGCCGTAGTACTGGTAAAACGCCCCGCCATGGCTTGTCGCGGTATTGTTCGTCGCCGTGCAATTGGCGAGCGTCGTCGAGCCGTAATAAGAGAACAACGCGCCCCCACGATACGCCTTACTGCCGCTAATCGCGCAGTTCGTTAGCGACAACGTCCCATAGTAGTTGAAAATCGCGCCACCGTTGTCGCTAGAACTCGTGCCGCTCCAATAGCCGTTCGCAAACGCCACACCGATAATCGAAACGTCCGCCCCTTGACCAAGACTCAGGATTCGCGTCGTCTCACCGCCGCTAATCGTCACGCCCGGCGCGTCGTTCGCCGCGTCCCACAAACTCGACGCGTCGATCGTCAGCGTCTTACTCGTTGAAAGTTGACTACCAAGAGAAATCGTCGCGCCCTTGAGAGAATTCGCGAACGCAATCGTATCCCAGTCGTCCGCTGCGGCGAGCGCCTCGCGCAACGTCACGACCCCGTCGGTCGCGTCCACGACGTCTAGCGCCGACGTCACCATGATCGGCTGCGGCTCAGGCTCGCCGCCGCGATATTCATATGCTCCAAGGTCGACTTTGGCGCCGACTATACGGGCGTTCCCCCCTAAATCGACGTCACCCTGCGAGACGTACTGATTGTCGCCCTGATTGATCGCCTGAGAGTTCGCCGCGAGTCGATAGCCCCGCGTAAAGAGCGGCGCCGATTTGTCGTACGTCAAATTGTTCTCGCCGCTTGTCCAACTTGTGAAGCTCGAGAGCGTGTTGTACGCGTAGA
>CAMZHY010000514.1 GCA_947307005.1 uncultured Planctomycetaceae bacterium | reverse complement strand
GATTAAAAAAACTATTGGTCAGCCACCAGCCGGTCGTCGGCAAGTTTCTTCATCATCTTGTTTCGGTTTTTGCGAATGAGCTTCTCGCTCTTTTCCGCGAACGAATAAAAAAGAGACCGCAAACTTTTGCGGTCTCTTTTGTGTTTCCACGTCGATTTGCGCGATCTTTTCAAGGGGTGGTTTCGTCCGCGAGTTTCTCTATCCGGACGGCTAGTTTGCCGTCGTCGACAAGAAGGACGCCGGTCGCGCGCATCTTACCCCCCGACCATATCTGAACTTGACCTTTCTGCGAATCGATTAGAGGTTCGATATCGTCGATTTTCTTCTCATTCAGTTCTTTGAGGGAAATACGCGTCGACCCGAGACGAATTTCGAAGGAGACGAGCGCGCCCGTTGCAGACGTCTTTCTTTGCGAATCGGCGTCTGCCGCGTTGATTGCGTTCGTCGCGTCTTCGAGCAACCTCAGCAACTTTTCGTCGGCGCGAGCGCATATCTCGTCGATTTGCGATTCGACCGATCGGAAATCGACGGCGAGGATCGGCGTTTGTCGGCGTTCGGCGTCTTTCATCGAAAACAGCGAGACCTGAGAGAGGCGACGGAAAAAAAGAAAGGGCGGGCGCGTCGTCGGCGTCCGCCCTTTTTCCGCGTTCAGCTTAGCTGAACATTTCGGAAACGGGCGTTTGCGGATTGAGCGCTCGTTTCATGATCCAACGATTGACGTCGATGAGAATTTTATCCATACGAGCCTGCGAAACTTCCGGCTGACAAGAGACTTCGTCGTACTGACGAATAAAGATCGTCAGACCGGCGGCGTGCATGAGACTCAATTGCTTTCGCGTGAAACTCGAAAAACCGTTGCGAGGATTGGCTCCCGACGTCATGAGGATCGGAAGTCCACGCGCGGCGCGCCAGTTTCTCAGCAGCATATTGTCCGCGTCTGGAAACGCTCCGTCGATCGAGACGACGCCCGCAAACTCATGCGGATTGCGGATTCCAACGCGAACCGCCATCGTCGCGCCGATTCCGCGACCAATAAGAAAGACGCGACGCGGGTTGACGTTAAATTTGAGTTTAGCCTGCTCAATCGAATTGAAAACAAGGTTTTCCGCTTCCGAAACGCCAGCGTCGGTATCGGGCCAGTCGTTGCACGGCTCGACCCAGTTCTTAACGTCGACGACGCGCCCGTTAATGCGACTGCGAACGACGCGTCGCGTCGCGCACGAGAGACCGCGAGGCGCGACGGCGACGTAATTGCGCGCGGAAATCTTGGGCAGAACCTCAAAAAGCTCCGTTTCGAACTTGCCGACGTCATGAAGCCAGACGAGGAGCGGATAAGGATAGCCCTCTTCATAGTGGACGGGAGAGGCGAGGATATGCGCGAACGAACAACGTCTATCTTCGCGCTGCTGTTCGACGCGATCTGTCGTTGATTCAAAAGGGTTGGCGTTGGTATATTGGGCGGCGGACGAGTCGGAATACAAGTTGAATTCTGACATTGATCTTTTTGTTGTAATTTGGGGTTCGCGTCTTTGAGGAACACTCGCCCGACGTTGGATTCGCGTGTTAGAGTCTGGCAAACTTTGAGGTCGACTTACGGTCAAGGAGTTGGACTTTAACGTCGCCCCTTATTAGTACGGAGCCGCCGGACAATCATTTTTTATTTTCTTGAGCTTTTTTAGACAAAAAAGCCGTTTTACGACAAAGGACCGTCATTTAACCAGCACAACGTTTAAGACTGATATAAATTTCCCAGACCCAAAGTCGGTCAACCCCATAATCCTACCCAAAGACCCAAAAGGTAGTCAAGACGTTTTTTAATGGAATCGCAATTTCACGGCGATTTTTAAAAATATTTAAGATAGTTAATCTAAAAACTCTGGAAAAGATTTGCCTTGTGGTCGACCGTCTGTCCTCCAACGACGAACTAGAAAAGATATATTGATTGTTCGTGGGAAAATCCGTACTCTTCCGCCCGAGTCGCTTTACGAACTGACGGTTTTGCCGAATCCTCAGTTTGTTAGGATTGCGCTCTTGTTCTTGAAAAGAAGGGACAAGCTAGATATGTCGGATGTTCTAAACTCGCCGTTTTCGACTTTTTTGTCTAAAATGACAAAAATAGAGAAATCTTTGTGGGTTTTGCGGACGATAGTAGCAAATAAGCGATTCAGGCGTCGTACGGCTCAAAGAGTTTTTTGAACGGCGACGCGAACCCCGCAGCGCGAGAAAAGGAGTTCCGGCTAGGGGTTCATCGACGACGCAGGAAGCGTCGTTTTGAATGACAATTGGCGCGATTTCGCGACGAAGAAACGTCGTTGGGACGCGAATTTCAAGGAAGGAATACCAATGAGTTTTTCAAAGAAGCTGACGAAGAAGAGCAAGAAATGGCGAGGGGCGCTCATTTGTTTGACTCTATTCGGAGTCGCGCCAACAGTCTTCGGCGCTGAAACGCGATATGTTTCTGATTTTAACGATCTGAGAGCCGCCATCTCTGAGTTTAACGCGAACACGGGCGAGGATTTTCAGATTATTCTGAAGAACAACGTTCCGTTGCAGGGGATTCTTCCCGCGATCACGGGCAATCCGAACCTTGTCGGCGCGGACAGCGGTTCCCTTGAGATCATCGGGAACGGGTATGCGATCGACGGCGGGAACGCGTATCGCGGACTTTTTGTCGACACGCTTGAAGCGGGCGGAACGGTCACGGTTTCCGATCTTGCCTTCGCAAACTGCCGCGCGGAAGGCGGCGACGGCGGTTCCGGCGCGGCTGGCGCGGGAGGCTGACTGGGCGCGGGCGCGGCCATTTACGCGTTTAGCGGCGACGTTGTGCTAAAAGACGTTACCGCGGCGAACAGCGCGG
>CAMZHY010000513.1 GCA_947307005.1 uncultured Planctomycetaceae bacterium | reverse complement strand
AAATGAGCTATTTTTAGAGGATCCCTCTAGTTAACGAGTTCCATCCTCTATCGTTTAAACATTCCAATTCAATGATTCGAAAACTACTCTATCCATGGAGAACGAATGAGCTTCGGAGCTGTCAATGACGTCCATTCAACAACGTCCTCGTCTTCGAATTCGCCTCCCTGCGAAAGAGCCGACGCAGGTTCAACAAGCGTAAAAATCCGATTGAATCTGTCGAAACCGCGACTCATAAAATCGTTTGGATCATTCAAATGACCGAGTCCAAACGCATGTCCCAACTCGTGAAGACCAGCGCCTAATGTCGACGCTGTCAACGCCCAACGAACATTTCGATATGCAGAATCATGCGCCCAAAGATTGGAAACTTCCGTCGAATCTAAAAAAAAATCAGAAGCCTCGCTAATGTCCTGTGGACATGAAAAAAACGCGGTAGAATCGATCATCGCGAAATTGTCCGCTCCTAGAGCCATGCGCCCGCGATTCTGCTCCAAAACTTCGTTTTTCTCTCCAAACGCAATAAGGACAAAAAAGCAAGCGTTTTTATCGTAAGTCGCCCCGGAAAGTATCTCGTTATAAATCTCACGAAACCTCTCAGCCTCAGATTTTGCGCAGTATTCTTCACATGTTTTTTTACCACGTTGCTTCCACACGACAACGCGTCCTTCGGAGTCTGTCTCTAAAGTGAAGGTCCTACGTCCATACCCTGCGTCATAAAGCCGCTCCGCAGTCGCAGTCTGCCAGAGTAACGCGGCGGTCCGAAGCCTTCCTTCAAGATTAAGTTCTGATGGAAAACTAGATCGACGTCCTTTCAACCATTCGACGGGAATGTCGGTATTCTTTCCAGTATCAGTTAAGTCGGAGAAAGAAATAAGACGAACAAAGTGTTTATTCGTACTTTTGCGGTAAATGAGCGTTATGTCCATACGCGCGACGCCAGAAGCAACCGATAAATGATTGGCTCCTTCCGTAAGCTCCATCAACGCTTTAAATCGACCGCCGAACATCTCTGTTTTTACAATCCGCGACGGCAGAGAGGATGAGAAATTCTCAACGACAACCGTTTCGTTCCTCCCTCCCTCTACGCGTCCACGTAACAACACCACGGGATAACGAACCACCTCCGCGTCAGAATAGTTCTCAACCGTAATCTTTGAAACGGAACCTTCAGAAGCCACCAAACAAGAGTAAAAGTAGAACGCCAACATTGTCCCTACTAGAGAGAGTACGGCAACTCTACTCTTGAAAACAGAAACGCCCCCGAATATGTCTGACAAGTATTTCGAAATTGATATCACTCCTCGTCCTTCTCAGATTTCTGTTCGGAAATGGTCTCGATAATCGGCTCAGAATCATCCATCCGGACGTCCGATCTCTTGGAAAAAGTTTTACCTCGATGAATGCACCACCATACGTATATGATCGCAAGAGCAGCGCTGAAGAAATAAGATTGATGCAACCCTAAACCATCTCCAGTGAGTTCAAATTCTTCATTAGCGCCAGTCGCCCAAAGATAAAATGACGAAATAACAGAACCAAGACCAACGGGACCATTATGCTTGGCAGAAGTCCAAAGGATAAAGGTGAGAACAATAAAAGTCATAAAAGCGCCGGGTACGGCGGCAATCCATCCCCGTTTCTTCTGAGCATAAAGCCAAACACAACAACCGCCAAGAGTAAAAACTGCCAGTGTTTGATTCTCCCACGCAAAGTAATTCCAAAGCTTGCCAAAAGAAGCGGCGTCCCGATTAGACCAAGCTAACAATAGTGCGACAATTGCAATTAGAGGAATACAAATAAGGAAACGATTCACGAATGGCTTTTGATCAATCTTAAACGTTTCGGCTAGGCTCAGACGTAAACTACGCATTGCGGTATCCCCTGACGTTATAGCAAGAATAATCACTGCGATAACAGTAGTCGCGCCGAGTCCTTTGCCGAGAAAGCGCGTAGTTATCTGCGGCAAAACCTTTCCTGGCGCCTGTTGCCACCACTCTGGGGATGCATTGTAAACCGCAAGAGCGCCTGCAGCCCAAATCATCGCTATCACTCCCTCGACAACCATCATGCCGTAGAAAGAAGAACGCGCTTGTCGCTCAGATTTCATCGTTCGCGCAATGATTGGCGACTGAGTCGCGTGAAAACCGGAAAGAATGCCGCAAGCAATTGTAACAAAAAGACACGGAATTATCGGATTATTAGTAAGAAACTCTTTCTTAAGCTCCCCAAAACTCGCCGATTCTTGGAAAAGCGCAGGGTCTTTTACACCGCTGGCCAACAGCGAGAACATTAACGCCGCGCTGCCAACCAATAAGAGACCGCCGAATATCGGATACAACGAACCGATTATTTTGTCGACGGGAAACATCGTTGCAACTATGTAATACAGAAAAATCAGCGCTACCGCGATCCAAAAGCAACTCGTTTGGGGAAAGAAAACGCCGTCAATCAAGCTCGCCGGAATGTTGATGAAAACGGCAACAACCAGAAGGAGCAAGAATGTCATAAAAAAGGAAAAAAAGTGAAAGAACGGCGTCCCGAGGGTCATTCTAACAAAATTGGGAAGGTTCGTCCCACGATTTCTAAGAGAAGCCATGCCGGACACAAAGTCGTGCGTCGCCCCGCCAATAATGTTGCCGATAGGGATAATCAAAAAAACTATTGCGCCAAATTTAATCCCCGCGATAACTCCGATGACTGGTCCAACCCCTGCGATATTGAGGAGTTGAATCAGCATATTTTTCCAATGTTTGAAAATAATCTATAGCTTCTCTACTCTTATTTGGATTTTCTCTTGATTCCATTTTTTCTCTGTTTTCTGATACAAGCTTGTTTATTTTTTCTTCTTGATTTCGAATTTGAT
>CAMZHY010000512.1 GCA_947307005.1 uncultured Planctomycetaceae bacterium | reverse complement strand
TTTCGTCGAGCGCAAGCGGATTGTTTTTAAGAAAATTGAGAAACGCGCCTTGCGTCTTTACTTGGTTTACGACGTCGCGGGCGGCGTAGCGCGTTACGCGTAATGACAGCGTATCAAACAGCTGCGTAATAGTCGCGTTTTCGACGTCGCCGTCGACGCGGAGCGCGACGCGAGTCGGTTTGTTTCGGACGCTGTCGTCGTGCTCGCCGACAATCGCCGTTTCCGCGACGAGTTTGAGCGCTTTGCCGTTGGCGTCGAGCGCGAAGACATTGACGACCGCGCCCCCGATTTCGATCTCGAGCGCGCCGTCCGCTATCTCGGCGATTTCAACCTTTTCAAACGTAATCAGCGCGGTCTCGACGGCGCCCTTTTCGCCCTCTTTGAACTTGATCGCGTCCGTTATCGCGACGAAGCCGGAATCGTCGCCCGTCGCGCGGCGATATTGGAACGTTCGCGTCGCCTTTTCGAGCGTCTTGACCTCGGGATACGCCGACGTGATATCGAACGTCACGTCGTCCTCCGCGTCCTCGAAGGATTTCGAAACGACGACCCCGCGACAGCCGCCGCCCGGCGACTGCAGCTTGCCCGCGATCCTCGGGACGGGATGTCCGAAGGAGTTGAGAAGCTCGCCCTCATAACGTCGCGAACTGAAGGTTCGAGCGGTGTACGTTTCGCCGCCGGGGTCGCGACTGACGTAGACGTCCGCAGCGTTCGGGTCGGCGGCGTCGCCGAGGAGGAGCGTGTAGGAGCCGACGTCGTTGTGGTTGTGCAGCTCGCCGTTCGTGCCGCCTTTAAACGCGATCGCGAAATATTTGCCCTTGGCGTCCTTCGACGGGCGGCAGATCACGACGCCCGCGTCTTGGAACTCCGTGCGAATCGGCGGATCGTATTTCTGCGGCTCTTCCGTCGTCTCGCGGTAGACGACGTCCGCGTCGTACCCGATCGTCGTCGTTTCGAGCAGCCCGCCGATATTGAAGGCGCTTCCGAGTCCCTTCGTTTCGAAATCCGTGTAGCCGTAGCCTTTAAGACGGCTCAGATAGCCGACGTAGACGGGGTTGGGCGTCGCGCCCGCCGCGCAGTCCGCGAAGACGGCGTAGATTCCTTTGTCGATCTCGAGCGTCGGCGCGTAGTCCAAGACGGCGCGAACCTTCGGGAAACGGAGCATGTCGACTTTTCCGTGCGTCGCGTAGCGGATCTCCGCGCTCAGCTGGAGATAGTTGCCGAACCCGTAGTTCCAGTATCCCATCCCTTCGGAGCAGTATCCGTCGTTCGTAAAGCCGTTGAAGAAGTCGCGTTCGGAGAAAAATTCGGCGCCCGCGATAAAGAACGCGCGGCGTTCCTTCGACTCGACGATATTGAGCGCCGCCGCGACGGTCCCCGCGTGGCAGACCGCGTTCCAGTTGTTGACCGTTCTGACCCACCACATCCCGTCGTAGACCTTTTCAACCGCCTTCTCGTAAGGCGCGAGAATCCGGCGTTCGATTTCCGCCTTCGCTTTCGCGACGACCTTCGGATCGAGTTTATCCTCGAAGAGGTTGATTGAAATCGCGAGGTAGGCGCCCGCGAGCGTCGAGCCGAGGTCGGAATACATCGCTTCCCCGTCGTAGATCTGCCCGTTCTTATCGTGGGCGGGCAGAACCCACGACTTCATGTCGCAGAACTTATCGAGTTCGACGTTGAGCGCGTCGATGAAGCGCCCCTTATTCTCCGTCGCCTCCGCGAGCGTCAGCGAAGAAATGCGTCTTTGGATGTTGAAGAAAACGTTCTGGTAGTTGGAGCGGTTTCCGTTTTTGTAGTATTCTTTGTAGAGTTCTTCCGGGACCTCGGGCGGTTCCGTATTCAGGACGCTTTCCGCATACTTGACGATCTGCGCGGCGTCGGGCGCTTTGGCGAAGCGTTCCCAATATTCCCTTGGGGCGGTTCTCGCGCCGAAGTCGTCGTCGAGCATTGTCGCGATTTCGGCGGCGCGGGCGTTAATCGCTTTGAGTTCCGCTTCCGTTCCTTGGACGTTCGGCGCGAATTTTACGAGAAGAAACGTCGCGACGATCGCAAGAGCGGCAAGTCGACGAAGTCTGGGATATTTCATAGTCGTCCCCCTTTCGACGCGTTTCACGCGCCGGTATAATTTAGATTGAGGCTTTGTCCTTCGGAACTACGAGGACGGCGATTTTGCGTCCGTCGTCGCGCCCATTATACCAGCGCGCGATAGACGTCGCAACAGTCGCGCTCTCTGCAACGTGAAACGCGTCTTTGACGACGAAAGGAATGAAAATGACGACCCCGAAAAAGAAATCGGTTGTCTACACGCCGTTGAGTTCCGCGTCTCAAGCCGCGGATAACGTCGCCGAAATTCTCATGGGGGACAAACTTGCGGGGGAGAAATATATCGACGTTCGTCTACTTCTGCGCGAATGCGCGGATCAGCTTATGGCGGTTCGTGAGGAATTTCGTCGATCGGGCGCCGACGATCCCTGTCTTCAATGGGATTTTGATCTCAAAAAGTGCGTCGAACTCGATCCCGATGAGATTTTCAAAGAGGGAACGGGCGCGCGTTACTACGGTAAGAAGAGACCGGGCGTCCTGTTGACGACGTTGGAGACGGCGATCATCGCGCTCAAGAAGACGTCCGTCATGTTCAAAGGGACGAACACGCCCGGCTGGGACTACATCAACGCCTGCGAGTTTTTGGAGTTCGTCGCTTGGCAACTCGATTCCGCGCGGAGCGAAGCGCGTCGCGAACACGTCGACGAACCTTGTCTTTACGAGTGGAAAGGACTCGTCGCTTGCCTTGTCGAATACGACGTCGACAAAGTCAAGGCGCGGTACGCCGAGTTGGCGAAAGCGAGGGAGCTAGAAAAGAAACAAGAGAAGAACCAAGA
>CAMZHY010000511.1 GCA_947307005.1 uncultured Planctomycetaceae bacterium | reverse complement strand
ACGCGCGCGTGATAACGCGGAACGACGTCCTGTTTGAACGACGTCTCATGCTCCTCGTCGATAACAATCAAACCGAGACGCGCGCACGGCGCGAAAATCGCGCTCCGCGCCCCGACGACGACGTTCGTCTTGCCCGACTCGATCTTCTCCCATTCCACGCGCCGCTCAAGGTCGGTCAAACGACTGTGCAAAACGGCGACCTCGCCGAAACGCGACCGGAAACGCTCGACCGTCTGCGGCGTCAGACTGATTTCCGGCACGAGGACGATCGCCTGCTTCCCGTAAGAAACGACCTCTTCGATCGCGTCGATGTAAACCTCCGTCTTGCCGCTCCCCGTCACCCCGTGCAACACGAACGTTTCGCTCTCGCCCGATTCGAGCGCCGCCAGAATCGCGTCGAGCGCGCGCCGCTGATCGTCGTTCAGGACGTGCGGGGCGGTCGGTTTCGCGTCTTTCTTCGCGGCGGCGAGTTCGTCGTAGAAACGACTGCGCCGCTGGACGCGCTTCATCTGGATCACGCCGAGATTCCGCAGCGCGACAATCGGAGCGGAGGAGCATTTCGCCATGCGCCCAAGTTCGGAAACGGTCGGCGGCTCGGTCGCTTTGCGGAGCTCTTCGATAACGTAACGCTGTTTCTGCGTGATCGTTCCGCGCTTCTTGTCGTCCTTGTCGCCGCCTTGCAACCGTTTAATTCGCGCGTCCGCGTCTTTCGCAAGAACGCAAACGGACGTCGACTGCAAGCCGACGCGATCGCGGACGCCCGCGGGCAGAATTCCGTCGAGCGTCGCGCCGAGGGGCGCGAGATAGCGACGCGACAGTTCGATTCCGAGCGCGAGAATCTTCGGCGCGAGGAGCGGCTTCGAATCGACGACGTTTTGAACCTCTTTGAGCCGAAACTTTTTCTTACCGTCGTCGACGACCTTTGCGGGGGGATCGGGCTCGTCCAACGAGAAAAGCGTCGGTTGCGCGTCTTGGCTAGGTTTCTTGGGGGCTTTCTTAGGCGCGGGGTCGGTCTCGACGTTCTCGCGTCGTTCGACGGCGACGCACCACGCGACGACGGAACGGTTGCGGGCGCCGAGAGGAACGCGAACGCGCGCGCCGGGCTGGACGCGGTCGCGAAGATTCTCCGGGATCAGATAATCGAACTCGCCGTCGGGTCCGTCGACAAAAGCGACCTTCGCGACGAAAATTTCGCGCTTGGGATCGTACAATTCCCAAACGGGGTTCTCCGGATCAAAAAACGTCGGGGTTTGCGCGGTCATCGGATTCCTCTAAAACTTGCGCGTTCGCTTTTAAGATTATACCCGCTGAATTGTCTCAAGCATATCGCGCGCGCCGTTAAAAACTAGTCTTATTTTTTGGAAAAATCCCCGGCGAGCGCCTGACGCCGCGACGCGACGCGTTATCATATTGGAGAAGTTTACTTCACTATTTTGGAGAATTCCCTCATGAAAACGAAAGTCGCAATCTATCGGAACCGTTTGGGACTGACGCAAGGGGCGCTGGCGCGGAAGGCGGAGATCAGCCGTCGCGCGCTCTGCTCGATCGAAAACGGGACCGCCGTCCCTTCGGTCGAAGTCGCGCTCAAACTCGCGGGCGCTCTGCGCGAGACCGTCGAAACGCTCTTCGGGGACGATCCCGAGACGCTCGTCCCGCCGCCCGACGCGCTTTCCGCGTCGGTTCCGACGCCGCCAACGACGCAAGGGAGCCGCTGGCAAGATTTTCGATTCGTCGACCTTTTCGCGGGAATCGGCGGGATACGGCTCGGATTCGAGAGCGTCGGGGGACGCTGCGTCTTCTCGTCCGAATTCGACGAAGCCGCGCAGCGAACCTACGAGGCGAATTTCGGCGAGCGTCCGTCCGGCGACATAACGAAGATCGCCGCCTCGGAAATCCCCGACTTCGACGTCCTGCTCGCCGGGTTTCCCTGTCAGGCGTTCTCCATTATCGGCAAGAAGGAAGGGTTCGCCAACGAGACCTGCGGGACGCTTTTCTTTGAAATCGAACGGATTCTCCGCGAAAAACAACCGCCCGCGTTCATGCTTGAAAACGTGCGGAACCTCGCGTCGCACGACGGGGGCAAGACGTTTCGCGTCATTCGCGACCATCTGACCGCGCTCGGATACCGCGTTCACGCGAAGGTTCTCAACGCGCTCGACTTCGGCGTCCCGCAAAAACGCGAACGAATCGTTATCGTCGGGTTCCTCGACGACGTCCCCTTCGCCTTTCCCGACCCCGTCCCGGAAAGCGAAAGAAAGACGCTCGCAGACGTTCTCGAAACGAACGTTGACCGAAAATACTACGTCCGCGACGCGATTCGAAACGCGCGGCTCGCGAAACTCAAAGACCCCGACTTCCCCAAACCGTACGTTTCGCACGAGAACATGGCGGGCTCGATCACGCCGCGCCCCTACTCCGCCGCGCTTCGTTCCGGCGCGTCGGCGAACTACATCCTCGTCGACGACGAGCGCCGACCGACCGAGCGCGAAATGCTGCGACTCCAAGGATTCCCCGACTCCTTCAAGATCGTCGTCAACTACAGTCAGATGAAAAAACAGTGCGGCAACTCCGTCGCGGTTCCGATGATCAAAGCGGTCGCCCGACAGATGTTAAGCGCGCTACGCGATGATGAGGCAAACGCCGACGAACGGCAAAGGGAGGAATAAGAGGAGAAACGCGTGTTTTTCTACGAGCCGCTTTTCCACAAATTACGGTCGAGAACGCGATAGTTGAGCGCCTCAAAAAGGTGTTCCTGCTTAATGTCGCCGCTCTGCTCGATATCGGCAATCGTTCGGGCGACGCGAAGAATCTTGTCGTGCGCGCGAGCGGAGAGTCCGAAATTGTCCATCGCCTTTTCAAGGAGCGCGCCGCTTTCGGGAGAAAG
>CAMZHY010000510.1 GCA_947307005.1 uncultured Planctomycetaceae bacterium | reverse complement strand
GACTTATTTGGGTCTTGCGCGTCATGATTTGACATTCTCCGCCAAACGAGCGTTTCACCGTTCTTCAAACGAAAGGGAGGAAAACTCGACGAAAGGAATTCGGAACGGTATAATAGGGGGGAAAGGAGCGGGAATCACGGGATATTCTCGCCGAAGCCAAACGTTAAAATCTCGGTTTCGACGCGCTTCGCCCGTCGACGTCGTATTATATTTCAACACGAAGGATATTCAATGCGCAACTTCTTAATTGGCGTTCTTTTGTTCGCGCTGGGGACAGTCGCTTTTCCGTCGCCGTCTCGAACGCTTCAAGCGTCTGAGCCCGGCGAAAACTCGGGGTATTACGTGTTCAGCTATTTTATGAACAACGGCGAAGACGGCGTGCATTACGCCGTCAGTCGCGACGTATACGTTTGGAAAGCGCTTAACGACGGCAAGGCTATTCTTGCGCCCCCCGTCGGTAAAAAAACAAAGTTGACGCGCGATCCTAGCGTAACGCGCGGACCCGATGGAATCTTTAGGCTTGTCTGGACCGTCTCTTGGGACGGACGCTCGTTTGGATACGCGTGGAGTAAAGATTTGATCGAATGGCATGACGCGCGGCCCGTTCCTTCTCTTCCGGACGAGCCGATGGCTCGCAACACTTGGGCGCCGGAAGTATTCTACGACGACGCTTCGGAACAGTTCTACATTATCTGGTCGACGACAATTCCCGGCAGATTTTCCCCCGCTAATCAGGGATCGAGCGAAGATCGATACGATCACCGCGTCTACTTTACGACGACCAAAGACTTCAAAACGTTTGCTCCTCCCAAGCTTTATTTTGATCCGGGACACAACGTTATCGACGCGTTCCTCGCTAAAAAGGACGGCGTCTACCATTTGTTCTACAAAGATGAAACGCTTCGTCCGGAAAAGAAAATCATTCTAGAAGCGACTTCAAATAACATTGAAGGACCTTTTTCCGAAGGAAAAGTCATCTCCGCGCAGAGTTGGGTCGAGGGACCGAGCGCCTTGTTAATCGATTCAGACTGGATCGTTTACTACGACTGCTACCGCGACGGCAAATACGGCGCGGTGAGGTCGCGAAACGGCGGAGAGTGGGAAAACGTCGCCGATCTAATCTCTTTCCCGAAGGGAACGCGACACGGAACAGCGTTCGAAGTCGACAAAGAGGTTTACGACAACCTCGTCGAGAAATTTGGCGTTCAAGAATAGTTTCATCAGAGAAACGCAAGTCGACGACGCGCCGCCTCGACCGTTAGTTTCTATCGCTCAAGGTCGGCGCGTCCCTCGGCGAATGCCGATGAAACGGAATGAATTGAAAACGTTCAAAAACCGTTCTCTTCGATGATAAGGAGAACGTTATAGAAGACTGATTTCTGACTAAGAAGCCCGGAGACGCTTTCAAGAACGCCGCCTTGTTCGTTGTTTTTACTCTTCTGGGGCGGCGCGAGCGGAACAAGTCCTAAGTCGATAATCGCGCCTTTAGAACGCGGAACGGAGATTTTGCCGCGAAAATCGCACGAAACGATCGAAGGTTTCTCAACGTTCAACTGCTGGCGCGGCGACGTCGACGTTGGGACGCGCATGCTGAACGTCCTCGTCTTTTCTACGACCGTCGAACGATATCGAAAGGTTAGTTCGAGCGTTTCGCCTGTTGTGGAAAGGAGCGGCGTCGTCTCAATCCGAAACCCTTCGTCAACCGATGAAACGTCGGTCGAATATCCTGCGGAAACGCTCGAGTCAATTCGGTAATCGCGGTTAAACTCTTTACGCGGCTGCGCCGCAGCCCAGCCGTAAGTCTCGCCGTTGGGGACGACGTTCTTGCCTTCGTTGAGCAAAAGATATTCGGGACGTTTAACCAGATCGGCGTCAATTCGGGCAATATCGGAACGATCCGCCAGCCAACTCTGAACGTCGGCGCCGTTGCCGATAATCGTCGTATTCAGCGGCGAAAGATACTGCGAAACTCTCGAACGCCAGTCGGGCGACTGCAACGCCACGATTTTGACGGAGAAGTTGATTTTCTTCTTGTCGGGGTCAATGAAACGATCGACAACGTTGGAAACGTAACGTTGCACGCTTGAACTATGATAAACGTAGAGTCGATCGCGAGACGCGCTTAGAATTGAGAACGGTTCCTTACGCCAGAATCCTTCGCCGGAATCGAAGAGAATCCAATCGACGATTGAATCTTGAGGACTCGACAGGTTCGGAAAGCGATCCGTATAGGGCGTAACGTCGTACACGACCCAGAATTGTCCGTCGTCGTTGGGAAGTTTCGAGAGTTCTAGAGAGTAGCGCGTCGTTGTCGGTCCGGTAAAGGTCTGAGGATCGGCGTCGGAATTGTTCGCCGCGCTCGGAGACGAAGTAGAAGACCCTTCGTTCGCCTCGCGCCACATCGCGCCGAGATTCTCCGAATCTTGCCCTGCGGTCGAAACGTCCTGCGACCATTCCCACCCTTCTGCGGATTCGGTTCGCACTAAAACGCTTGAAAAAGTAAGCGCCGCGACGACAACCGCGTAGAACAAGCGGAAACATCTGCCTTTAAAAATATTTTGCGAATAAAGAAGGCGCATTTGACCTCCTGCGCGAAGTGTGCTGAACGATTATTTGGAACGCGCTTAAAACATCCCAGTCGCCCCTCCGACGGTCGACCGACAGTCTGAGGAGAACGGACGCCACTCCTGTAAGATACCCCAAAAACGTCTTTTCTACAAGACGACGAACAGACGTGAGATTTCTTATGTTCCGACGACGCGATGATGGTTCTTCTTTGCGCGGGCTATCTTCTGAGCGAAACGAGCGGGGTGCGAACGTACACGGTCTCGAAGGCGGCGGTGGGGATTCTAACGACCGACGGCGGTCTTAACGCGGAAGCGAAGCA
>CAMZHY010000509.1 GCA_947307005.1 uncultured Planctomycetaceae bacterium | reverse complement strand
AGCCGCGCTTCTAGCGCTTCGATTCGTTCTAAAAGTTTCTCCTCGCGGAGCGTCGCGTCGTTTTTCATTTTACCGTCCGTTATTCCGCCGATTCGGAACGTTTGGCGGCGTGTTCCGCTCTAACGTCCTTAATCGCCTGATATTGAAGTTGAATCGCGTTCCATGTGTTGTGCCATAGAACGTAGAATGTCGGACCGAGCGCCGCGATCGGACTCGCGTAGAGAACTGCGAAGTTGATCATGGCGCCGGTGTTCTTCTGTCCGAGCGACTGGCTCGCTTCTTCGCGCAGACCTTTCTCGCCGACGAAGAAACCGAGCGTAAAGTCGATCACGCAAATCGCGAGCGCGGTCAGCGCGACTTCGATGAGAACGAACGCTTTGACGCCGTTGTCGGGGTTCTGAATGAACTCCGCCGCGCGGCATGAAATGACGGTCACCATGAGAACCCACGCGTAGAAGGTCGCGATTTTGAAGCGTTTCGTCCACGTCTGCGCGCTGGGATAGACGAGCCGCAGGAACCTCGCGGCGACGATCGGCGCGACGATCGTCGTCGCGACGGTCAGCGCGACGCGCAGAAACGCGTCGAAAAACGCGCCCGGCGCCGCCGTCTCCATCCCGACCGCCCAAGGAATCAGGAGCGGGGTCGCGATCGCGATTCCAAAGGTCGTCAGAAGCACGCTCGTCACGACGTATTCGACCTCGCGCCGCAAAAAGGACGCGATTGCGGGCGCGGCGGTCGCGGTCGGCGCCATCCCGGTGAAGAACGCCGCCGTCGCCAGCGCGGGCTGACCGGCGCGTCGAAGAATCGCGCACGCGCCGACCCCGATCAGGATATTGAGCGCAAGAATCGCAAAATGACTGCGGCGCAGCTTCATCTTATGAACGTTCAGCCCGAGAAACGTCATAAAGAGCATGAAGCGGACAAACCACGGAATCGTCCAAGAAAGAACGGCCCCCTGAGGACAAAACCACCCGACGACAAACGCGCACATTAGCGCCAAAGGACGAACTGTCGCGCCCATTGAACCCTATCTCCTAAACCAAGACGAGCGTCGCTTGAAAGCGCGACGCTTCGATTAAGGTATAACCCAAACGCGCAAAAATAGAAGCCCCTTGTCGTCCCCAGATTTTAGGGTTCGGCGAATCCACTTAAAAGATACCGCTCCATTTAAAGAACTGAAAGAAACATGCGGTCTCGGTCGCCAGCAAACGCGGAAATTTGAATCTTCGCTCGCTTGCGTAACCTTCGTCGCTCTGAGCTACGTTTATGCCGAACTATCGACATGGAACGTGTCGCATGAGGAACTGGTTAAGGGGCGCCCCGTGTGGGATAAGAAAGAAAGAAGACCTTCCCATAAAAACAAACGCGATTATTGCCGAGCGAGATTTTTACCAAGTCTTATAAAACAGAGGTTAAAAGGCGCTATCACCGCAAAAAAATCGATGAAATTATCCGGTTAATCGGCATTCATAATGCCACTTAACTGAAAAACTGAGGAAACTTCAGGAAGTTACACAGGAACTTATAAATCACATTTAGTTCAAGAGTCGAACGTCGTCAATTTTAACAAATTCAGGAGACAAATTATCAATATTCCAATCGATGTCGTTCAACACGGGTTTTTTATAATCTATATAACAAGAAAGATAATCCATTGTTGTAATAGGAGGCACAGTAGATTTATCGAAAATATATGTATTATCGACTGAAGACCATGTTATTATGACGCGAAAGTCGTCTTTAATTGTATCGTTCGAGTACGGATTAAAGGAGGGATATTTTTGTCCAATTTTATAAGATCCCTTTAAAATAATAGGCTTATCGTTTCTTACTTCATTACGGTTTTTAAGATACTCGCTAAGATTAAAGACCTCAGACTCTTCTTTTTTACGTACCAGACAATCTTCACATTTGAAATTAAGATTAATTACTGGAAAAGCCTCAGAGTCATTGTTATAATAAAAAACGCTACTTCCAATAAAAATCAATCGAGAACCATTTGATTCTTCCCAAATTCCTCCCAAAAGCCCTTGCCGATATATTTGAAGTTCATTATTCGAATATTTTGGTTTAAGTATAGCGCTAATATACCGAAATAGTAGAAGAACAACAAGCGTCAGAAATAACAATTCAATAAATTTTAATCCACTTTTTTTATGGTAATTACTTGATATTTTCATTTTGATTCACTTAGTCAATAAATATAATGGCACGGCTATCTTTTGAAAAACTAAATGAGTTATTCTCCTGAAGCCGAACTGAGCGTCGTCCAAATACGCGACGCTTCGACTAAGGTATAACCCAAACGCGTAAAAAATAGAAGCGCCGGTAAGAGTAGGAGCGCTAATTTGTATTTTCCCATCGTATCGACCCTCGCGGCATTTCAACAAAACGCCGTCTGAATCGCCGAGACCGCCGAATTATTCGCGAGGAATTGCGTTCCAAATGACGCCCGTTCGTAAAACGTAAACGATTGCTTCAAAATATGTCCTGTCGTCGTATTTACGTTTGCAACCTGCTCCCGCCTTACGCTGGTATTTTTGCGAGGCGGTTTTACGCAACTCCTCTTGAGTCGGGATAAGAGGTTCGACTTCAGACCATAATTCGTCGGATATTTTCCAAGTTTGTGTGCGCGACATTATTTCCTCTCCTTATATTTTAGGCGAGGAAGCGTAGCAAATCTACGCAATTGAGCAAACGTCTATTATTACTCCGTCCACAAAATCTCGACAAGTAAAGACGACCGGCGTCGGAACGGATCAGGCTGTGCTTGTCGAACGTTGTCAAGTTTTAGTAGTCTGGGTAAGAACCCCCGCGGACTCCAGGAAACGTACGCTTGCGGGCGCCTGGATGAGCCTTTTTATATTCTTCCTTGTTTTTGATAAGTCGA
>CAMZHY010000508.1 GCA_947307005.1 uncultured Planctomycetaceae bacterium | reverse complement strand
ACTGCTCCCAGACCTTCGACGGTTCAAGGGTATGGAATCCCGTCTCGTGCGCTCGATAAAACGCCTTCATTTTGGCGAACTGAAAGATGCATTCGTAGTAGTCCTTGAACTCGTCGTACCACGGGGAGACGCGTCTCTTTTCCACAACCCGAACGATCTCGTCCGCGTCGTCCTCGTCGATTCCGGACGCGATCTTACTGAGAATAACCTCGTCGACGCAGGGGAAAACCTCCGTCCTTTCGAGTTCCGAAACTTCGAGAGACGAAAAAAGTCGCGTTAAATTCAGGGAACCTTCAACCTCCCTCGCGATTTCATAGAAGTCGCTCGCGTCGTCGGAACGAAGCCAGTCGGAGATAAAGTCGTAGCAGTAGCTTTGATGAGGGAAGGAAACGCGGTCTTGGAACCCGTCGAAGAGTTCTTGGGGCGTCGTCTGGGTCGCCGCCGACAGCGTCAGAGAAGCCGCAAGTTCAGCGAGGTTAGGCTTTTGACTCTCGTCTTTCGGATAGCCGACGCGGCGCTCGACCATCCGCCAGAAGGATTCGTCGATCTCGTACTCGACGAACTTCTGATAGATCGCGTTCTCGTCCGCGTCGCGCCCCGCCTTGAGCGTCGCTTTGACGATTGCGTCGGGGGACGCTTTCTCGACTCCGGCGAGAGTCGCCATAATCGCGGCGTCAAGCTGATTCGGGGTCGAAGGAACGGCGTTCCGAGCTTTGAACGCTTTGCAGAGCGCCGGGGCGTCAAAGAACTTGCGATATTTTTTGACGCGGTCGCGAAGCGTCTCCGTCGCGGGGATTCCCGCCGCCTCCATCTGAAGCGAGACGAGATCGGCGCGGAACGTCTCGCTATAGAGTTGCATATCGAGCAGCCAGTTCTCTTCGTCCGAAACGCTAAAAGGTCGGTAGACGAGATAGTCGCTCTTGGGGTCGTCGTTCGCAAGCAGTTTCTTAACGGCGAAGTTGTTCGTCTTCGTCAGTCGAACGCTCTTAACGCCGTCGAGTTTGATCGAGTCGAAAAGTTTGTCAAACTCCCCGTCCTCGTCGATCCAAAAGACGATCCGACGAGGATAGAACTCCGGCAGAGGCGCCGCAAAGCGACGATTCAACTCTTTAACAATCTTATTCTCGTTCACAGGACGACCCTTTTTAGCCAGCGGTGAACTCTGATTTTTACCCATTCGCCGCTCCGTAAAACCAGCGCAAGCGGCGCCGCGCCGCTAAACGAATAAATCGTTCAACGTGACCACGTTCGTAAACGCGCCGCTATATTCGTTGCGCTTTAGACCGTAAGTAGTAATAAGAACGCTGTGAACAGACGTTTTAGGAGAAACCAGTTCAAGAATCTTTTCCGGTCTGCTAAGAAGCGTTCGGTAGTAACTTTTATTTACGGCGAACTCGCCGCTTGTAAACTTAATTTCGCACATATCGACAACGTTGTCGTTTCGTTGAATCAAAAGATCGATCTGGGCGCCCTCTTCATCCCCGCCCTTTTTCGACCATGCGGAACTTGACGAAACGACGCCAGAGATTCCAAGGGCGTTCTTAATCTGTTCGACGTGATTAAAGCAGACGTTTTCAAAAGCGAATCCGCGCCATGCCAAGACCGGTCCCGACGCCGTATTCTGCTGCCAGAACTTTTCGTTTGTCGCAGCTTGGCTCTGTATAAAATGTAGGTAAAACAGACAAAATGGATCGACGAGTTTATAATGCTCTTCGCGTTTGCTGAAGCCAAAAGGAACGTATTTGACGACAAAGTCGCTTGCTAACAGCGCGTTCAGATGCTTTGACGCCGTCCCTCCGTCCTTTATCTTAAGTTTTTCGACGATCTCCCTCCTCGTAAAACCCGCGTTTCTCGAATACAGCAGCCGAACGATCGCCTTGATCGCTTCCGGATTCGTAAAAACCGAATCAAAGAGTCGATCAAATTCATTTCGCAAAACCCCGGCGCGGGAAAAGAAAAGCCGATCGACGTTTTGAGCCAAACTCAGCTTTTTATCCATATATCCCAGATAGTACGGAATTCCCCCAAAAATCATATAGCTCTGGGTAATATCATATCGCGAAAACGTCGCGTTCTTATCGCGATAAAACTCCTCGCATTCTCTCAACGTAAAGGGCGACAACTTTATCTCATAAGTAACCCTCCCGTAAAGACCGCCATGATTATTGATTAGCTTATCCAAAACCCATGAATTTGCGCTTCCGCATACGATAACCATTATGTTCTTGCGACCGCACGCCCATGTGTTCCAAAACCCCTCAAACGCCCTTAAAAAGCCGGAACGGGGACTGTCAAGCCAAGGAAGTTCGTCCAGAAAAATTAGCTGTCTCGAACCGTCGTCGATTTTCTGTAGAAATTTCTCCAGCAACAAAAAGGCGTCCAGCCAGTTGTCGGGCTTTTTACAGCGCTCCATGCCATACAAAATCAGAGAGTTGTAAAAATGGTTCAACTGAGCTTTCAAAAGCCCGTTCGCATCTTCGTCCGCAGGGGAAAGTCCCGCGTGTTTGAACGTTATGCGCCCTGAAAAGGTTTCGTTCACTAAAAACGTTTTTCCGATCCGCCGCCTCCCATAGATAGCGACGAGTTCCGCGCGGTCGCTGTCGTATAATTCGTTCAGCTTTTCAACTTCCTGACTTCTTCCTATCATAGAATCCCCTTTTAGCCAGCGGCGAACTTCATTTTTTGCCCCTTCGCCGCTCCAAAAACCCCGCGGCCGGCGGCTGCCCCCCGGTATTCGCCTCTGCGCTCGTGATAGCTCATGAGCGCGAACTGGCGAAAACTCTAGGTCCGCGCTCGTTGGCGCGGACGCCGCCGAAGGCGGTTTTATTACGAGCTGCCACTCGTGTTTGTATTCCCGCGTCCCGTTGGGACGCTTACCTTAAACGTTGCGCTGCGTGTTC
>CAMZHY010000507.1 GCA_947307005.1 uncultured Planctomycetaceae bacterium | reverse complement strand
GCGAAGGTGATCGTATCGCCGTTTTGCGCGTAGAGTTCGATCGCTTCGCGGAGCGAAATTTCGTGGTCGTAGGCGTCGACGACGTCGTCGAGGGTCGTGACGACGAGGGAGGGCGTCTCCGGATTCGTGCGCACGGCGAAGATTGGCGACCATGTGGAACTTTCCACGTTTTCGTTCCAGCTAATCACGCGGACTTTGAGCTGGTAAACCGCGTCGAGGGCGAGTCCTGAAAGCGTCAGCGTCGTCTCCGAGCCGGCGTTGACGCTCGTAAAGGTTTCCTCTCCTTCTTGCGCGTACGCGAGGACGTATCTGCCCGCGCCGACGACGGGCGCCCAGCTCGCCGTAATCGAGTCGACGCCGGGCGTGAGCTCCGTGAAGAAGGGCGGCGCGAGTTTCCACGTCTCGCCGTGATATTCGTAGGCGCCCAGGTCGACTTCGGTCAAAGCGACTCGCGCCGCGCCCGCGAGATCCGTCGTCAGCCCTTCCGGCAGATAGGTCGCGTTTCCGGCGTTGATTGCGACGGAATCGCGCGCGAGCGTATAGTCGCCGTTCGCCGCGTCCGTAAAGACCGAAAGAGCGGGGCTGTATTGGAAGTTGGCGCTTCCCGCGTTCCACGCTGCGACGTTCGACAGCGTGTTGTAGCCGTTGAGGACGCCGTTGTTAAGAACGGATTCGCCGCCGCTCGTTTGAAGAACGATCGTATTATAAAGATTGGCGGTCGCGCCCTGATCGACGAGGTAGAGGTCGTTTCCGCCTGCGGCGGCGACGTTGTCGACGATCGTCGAATTGATTACGTTCAACGACGTTCCGCCCCACGCCATGCTCACGCCGCCGCCGTAACGCGCGGAACTGTTGCCGTAAACGAGCGAATTCTCCAGATTCAACGTTCCTCGGTAGACGCCGATCGCGCCCGAATCGTTGTCGCTCGAAAGAGAACGGTTGTTCGTAAAGAGGGAATTGCGAATCGTCGCCGCGCCGTCCATATTGAAATCGACGGCGCCCGACGCTCTGTTTGTCGAGGTATTGTTCGTAAAGACGCAATTGTCGAGGAGCGAACCCGCCGCGCCAAGAGACAGCGCGCCTCCCGACTGACTCGCCGTGTTGCCGTCGAACGTCGAGTTCGTAATCGTCGCGGTCTTCGCGGCGTGGACGGCGCCCGAGTAGGAATCGGAAACGTTGTTGAGGAACTGAACGTTATCGATCGTCGCCGGACCGTTGAGAAACGCCGCGCCGGCGTTCCCTTGAGCGTGATTCCCCGAAAAGACGCTGTTAAGCATCGTCGCCGTTCCAGACGCGCCGACGTCGAGACCGCCTGAACGTCCGTCGCTTCTATTGTCGGTGATTGAGGAACCGTCGATCGTAACGGCGCCGTCGGCGTTGATTGCGCCGCCGTACGTCGCCGCGTAGTTGTTTTCCAGAACGCTGCTCGCGATGACGAGAGTTCCGCCCGATGAAACGTTCGCCGCGCCGCCCTGATAAGACGCGCTGTTGCCGCTAAAGGTCGCGCCCGTGATCGAGAGAGCTCCGCTCGAATAGACGCCGCCCCCCGTGTTTGCCGCGTTCTCTTGGAACGTTCCGCCGGTAATCGTCCCGGTCCCGGTATTTGCAAAGACGCCGCCGCCCGAGCCGACCGCCGTATTGGAGTCAAAGGTCGAATCTTCGATCGTCCAGCCGTCGCCGTAGATATAAACCGCGCCTCCGTCGCTCGCCGTAGATTGATTGCGAGTAAAGGTGGACCCGGAAATCGCTAAGCTCGTCGCGTTCCAGAATTGCGCGGCGCCGCCGAGATTCGAAGTATTCTCGGTGAATTCGCAACTTGCAACCGTTAACACGCCGCCGTCCGTCTTGATCGCGCCTCCTTCCGGACCGGACGAGTTGCTCGTAAAGGTCGAGTTGGTAAACGTTCCGATTGCGTTTGTGTCCCGATACCAGAGCCGAATCGCGCCGCCGTAAGCGTCGGCGTGGTTTCCGGTAAAAGTCGAATTGTCGGCGACGACGGCGCCTTCGGCGTAAATCGCGCCACCGTCGACGGTCGCGCTGTTGTTGGTAAAGGTCGAATCGTTCGCCGTCAAAGAGCCGTAATTCGTAATCGCCCCGCCGCGCGGCGCAGAATTGCTTGTAAAAGAACTCTCCGTAACGGTCAGCGTCCCGGAGCCGTGGACGTGAATCGCGCCGCCAGAGTTGCGCGCGTTGTTGTTTGTAAATTGAGAATTAACGACGGTAGCGACGCCGTTGACACTGATTCCGCCGCCGTTGTCTCCTTCAGAAACATTGCCGGTAAACGTCGAGTCGGTAATTTCAACTCGCGCGTTCTGATGGACGAAGACGCCGCCGCCCCAACGGTTGATCGTATTGTTCGAAACCGTCGCGCCGTCGAACGTCGCGACCCCGGAGTTCTCAACGGAGACGCCGCCTCCCGCCCAGTATGCGGAATTGCCGGAAATCTCGACGTCGGTAAAATGCGCGGTTCCTTCGACCATAAAGCCGCCGCCGCTGTTCGTATTCACATTATTCTTAGCGTAACCGCCGGTAAAATTCAACGTCCCGTTTGGTCCGACGTGACCGCCCGCGCCGCCGCCCGTTCCCGTATTGCCGTCGAGGCGGCTGTTCGTCACGGTGAGGACGCCGTCGACCCTAAACGCGCCGCCGTCCGTCGCCGAATTGTTCGTAAAGTCGCTGTTTTCGACCGTCGCAGTCCCGGCGACGTAAATCGCGCCGCCCAGAGACGCCGCGCTGTTCCCGTCAAAGGTCGCGCCCGTGATCGAGAGAGTTCCGTTCGAAAAGACGCCGCCCCCCGTGTTGGCCGCGTTCTCTTGGAACGTTCCGCCGGTAATCGTTAGACTTCCTTCGCCATAGGTCTCGGCGAAGATTCCGCCCCCATTATTCGTCGCGACGTTCCCCGTGA
>CAMZHY010000506.1 GCA_947307005.1 uncultured Planctomycetaceae bacterium | reverse complement strand
AGACTTATCCTTCCCTGGAGGAAATGATCAAAGACGACTCGATCGAAGCGGTTTTCGTCGCGACCGACGCGCCTTCGCACGTCGATCACGTGTGCAAGGCGCTCAAGGCCGGCAAACACGTCGCCTCGGCGGTTCCCGCCGTTTGGGGGAACGTCGACGACGCGTTCCGACTTTATGAAACGGTCAAAGAAACCGGGCTCTTCTACGGCATGTTCGAAACGAGTTCGTTCCACGACGACGTTTTCCAAGCGCGTCGCATCTACCAAGCGGGCGGCTTCGGTCAGATGATCTACACCGAAGGGGAGTATTATCACTACGGAGCCGGCAACCTTGAGGGGTATAAAAACTGGCGTATCGGGCTTCCTCCGCAGTGGTATCCGACGCATTCAAACGCGTACTATACCTGCGTGACCGGCGGCTCCTTCACGAAGGTTTCGTGCGTCGGACACGTCAGCAAGCTCGAAGAATATCAAAAAGGCGCCAATCCTTACGACAACCCGTTCGGCACGGAAGTCGCGCTCTTCACCACCTCCGAAGGCGGATCCGCGAGAATGGCTGTGAGTTGGGACTCCGCGGGCTGGGGCGGCGAGACGGGCCGCATGCGCGGCGAAGTCGGCGCGCTCAACGGAGGGTATTCCGCCATTAACGAGGACGTTCAGAAAATGGTCGCAGGACTTGGCGAGATTCGCAAGCCCCAGCTTCCGCCCGGAGTCGACGCCGGCGGTCACGGCGGTTCGCACGGCTATCTAGGCTCGAACTTTGTCGAATCCGTGCTGAAAGGGCGTCATCCGCTTGTCAACGTCGCGCTCGCGCTGAACACGACGGTCGCAGGAATCGTCGCGCACCAGTCGGCGCTCCGCGACGGCGAACTTCTTGATATTCCTCAGTTTAAGATGTGGTGACATTTAGGAGGAAACATTGACGGAAAACGACGTCCGAGAACGCGCTCAAGAAGCCTTCTCGGACGTCGACTTATTTATAAGGCAAGAACTTTAACGTCAGTTATTGATCAGCTTGAGAAATTCGGCGTGCAATTTCTGATTCGCCGTCGCCAGAAGCGGTTTATACGCAAGATCAAAGGGCGAACCGTCGACGTGAGTCGCAACCCCGCCCGCTTCGAGGAGAATTCGAACGCCGGCGGCGACGTCCCACGGATGAGCGCACTGACAACTCATCGCGTCGAAACGTCCGCAAGCGACGTAAGCAAGATTGAGCGCCGTCGATCCTGTGCGGCGCATTGACTGGCAAACGGTTACGCAACGTTTAAAGACGAGGTAATCGGGCGAATCTTCGCGCGTTTGCGTCGCGAAAGAGATGGAGACGAGCGCGTCCTTCGTTTGAGATTCAGAACTAGTTCCAATCTTCGCGCCGTTAAGAAACGCGCCCTCGCCCTTTGCAGCTGTAAATAGTTCTCCGTCGTTAGGATTGAAAATGACGCCGCAGAGAACGTCGGAACCGCACGCTAGCGCTATAGAAGTGCAGAAAAAACGAACCCCATGCACAAAATTCGTCGTGCCGTCAAGGGGATCGACGATCCACGTAAACGGCTGATTCTCAGGCGCGCAGCTCCCGCATTGACTTTCTTGAAGCATTTGCGACTCTGGCACTTTGGAGGTAAAAACGTCGCCAAAAGAAGGCGTTTTACCTTGAGATTCTTCCCCGAGGAAACAGTGGTCAGGAAATGCGGAGAGAACAACCTCCTCAATTTTACGCTGAGCCATAACGTCGGCTTCGGTCACAAGATCGGCGGGACCCTTTTCGTATCGTCCCACTTTCCCAAGTTTGTCTTTAAGGATAGCCCCCGCCTCAATCGCGGCGGTAACGGCAACGTCTAAAAATTCAGCCATGTTATCGAATATCGTTTAGGAATTGGCGTCGCTTCGAATCTCATACAAAATCAATAAAACGCGACGTCATTTAAATTTACGCCATTCGGCGACGGCTAGCTCGTCGCAACGTTCGTTTTCCGGATGACCTGCGTGTCCTTTAATCCACTCAAAGTCAACCTCGTGAAGCGCGACAAGTTCGTCGAGCTTTTGCCAAAGATCAAGATTTTTGACCTCCGCAAGACGACCTTTTTCACGGCGACGCCACCCGTTTGCCTTCCAAGATTTCATCCATTTCGACAGTCCGTTGAGAACGTATGAACTATCGCTGACAATTTTGATCGAAGTCGGTCTCTTGAGCGCAGAAAGTCCTTCGACGACAGCGCGAAGTTCCATACGATTATTCGTCGTTTCCGCTTCGCCTCCCGAAGCCTCCATCATTTTACCGGAAGGGATATGACGGAGAATAAACGCCCAACCGCCGGGGCCAGGATTGCCGCTACAGGCTCCGTCGGTAAAAAGGATTGTTTCTATTACGTCAGTCATTGATCCGACCCCGCCATTCTAAGCGGCGTAAAGTACAAAAAAGCGCAAGAGACAGCAATGACGCCCAGCATTCCCGACTAATTGTGTTTCACTTGCAAATTTCACGCAAGGAGCCGCGCCAAATCAAAACGCGTCGTCCAGTTAATCGCACCAGAGGCGTCCCTGCGTCAATTCTTAGGTTCCGACTTTGTCTCAGAATTGGAGGGAAGGTTGCCCCCGCCCCACGCGCCCGGGGGCGGTCCAATCTGAAACGGGCTATTTTGAGATTGATTCCCAATCTTTGGATTGTCGTTGGGACGATCGCCCATGGGCGCGTCAGGAAATCCCATCCTAGGAAATTGGGGCGCAGGTCTATCGTCCCTTCCCCCTCGCAAATCCGAGGGCGGACGCTCTCCTAGATTCCTGTGGTCGTTTGTCGTCCTTTCTTGCGCGTTTGCGCCTCCTCGATCATTTCCTTTCAATGAACCTGCGCGGGGAGAACCGGCGCGTCGCGCTTCGGAATATTGGACATTCGAGTCGTTACGACTCTGGATAATATCGCGCG
>CAMZHY010000505.1 GCA_947307005.1 uncultured Planctomycetaceae bacterium | reverse complement strand
ACTGCGAGATTTGCGACGTCCGCGAGCTGCGCTACGAAAAGGGCGCTCTGCTGGACCGACGCGGACGCCGCGTCGACGCCGTTTATCGCCGCGCCGTAACGCGCGATCTCATGGAACGACGGGAAGACGTTCGCCCGTTTTTCCGCGCCCTTTGCGACGGCGCCGTTTTTTCCGTCGGCGGACTCTGCACGCAGGTCGTCCATTCGAAACGTCTTTTCCACGCGCTCCGCGCCGAAGAGACGCGGCGGATTTTGACCGACGAGGAAAACGCGTTCGTCGAAGCGCATATTCCCGAGACGAAACCATTTCAGCCCGATTTCTGCGATCTGGACGACGTCTTGAAAAACAGGACGCGCTATATCCTAAAGCCGACCGACTCGTACGCGTCGAAGGGCGTCTTTGCGGGCGTTGAAAACGACGCGGCGTCTTGGGAAGAGAAGGCGCGCGCCGTTTACGGTTCCGATTATATCTGTCAACGCTTCTGCCCGTTATACCAGACGCCGAACGTCGACTTTGCCGACGGCGACGGAGAATGGCGCGGTTACGCGAACCTGTCGGGGCTTTTCGTCTACGACGGCGAATTGGCGGGCGTCTATTCCCGTCAAGCGCAAGGAAACGCGGTGATCGCTTCATATCGCAACGAGCGGACGATTCCCACCTACTACGTTAAAGGAGACCGACGATGAAACTCGAACTCTTTAAATTTGACGCTTGCCCGTACTGTCAGCGCGTTTTGCGCGAACTTGAGCGCGAGGGACGAACCGACGTCGAACTGCTCGACACGCGCGAGAATCCCGCGAATCAGGCGCGACTCGTTCGCGAGGGTGGACTCGATCAGGTTCCGTGCCTCTTTATCGACGGCAAGCCGCTTTACGAAAGTCTCGACATTGTCGACTGGCTCAAGAAGAATCCGCAACGTTGAGCCGCGCTTCAAGGTTCTTGCGCGCGGGACCCGCGTCCTGTATATTGACCGGGTAGCGGCGCGTTGGCGGCGACGCGCGGAAACGACCAACCCTCCAGACGGGAAGAAACTTATGCGAAAAACGAATATTTTCAAAACGATCGCATCGGCGTTTGTCGGCGCGACGGCGATTTGCGGCGCTTTTTTTGCGTCGGCGACAAGCGACGCCCTCGCTTTCGACGGCGACGTCGTCTTCGCCGATTTCAACGGAGAAGATTACGGTCAGTGGAAGGTCGAAGGCGACGCGTTCGGAACGAAGCCCGCGCCAGGAACGCTTGACGGTCAGATGCAAGTCTCCGGATTCGAAGGCGCTGGGCTCGTCAACTCTTATTACGGCGGCGACAAGACGACGGGAACGCTGACGTCCCCTGAATTTGAGATTTCGCAACCTTTCGTGAACTTTCTCATTGGCGGCGGGGGCGTTTCCGGTCTTGCGTTTGATCTGATAATCGACGGCAAAGTCGTTCGACACGCGACGGGACCGAACGTCAATCCCGGCGGTTCGGAAGCGCTCGATTGGGAAACTTGGGACGTTTCCGATCTTCAAGGGAAAAAAGCGTTCTTCCGCGTCGTCGACTCCGCGACGGGCGGCTGGGGGCATATCAACGTCGACGAGATTACGTTCAGCGCGAAGAGACGCGCGGGAATGGTTCATATGCGCGAAGTTGCCGTCGAGGAACGTTTTCTACTTTTTTCGCAGAAACTTTCGCGTCCGCAAAACTGGGTTCGTATTGAGGTCGACGGCGAGGTCGTCCGTGAATTTCTCGCCAGACTCGCGCTCGAGACTGACGAAAAAGGCCCTGTCGACTACGACGCTTGCGTCGATATGACCCCGTATCTCGGTAAAAAATGCCGTTTTATCGTCGAAAAAGCGGACGAAGAGACCGCGTTCGCGCCCCTTCGTTTTTCCTCTGAACTTTACGGCGGCGCGCCCGCGTATCACGAGAAATACCGTCCGCAGTTCCATTTCTCGCCCCGCTTCGGATGGACGAACGACCCCAACGGTCTCGTCCTCTACAACGGCGTCTACCATCTCTTCTATCAGCATAACCCCTTCGACGTCGTCTGGGGCAATATGACGTGGGGCCACGCGACGAGTTCCGATCTTCTGCACTGGGAGGAACAGGGCGACGCGCTCTATCCAGACCGACTCGGCACGATGTTCTCCGGGAGCGGCGCGGTCGATTTCGACAATACGACAGGGTTCCAGACCGATCCGAATCTCCCGCCCCTCGTCCTCATGTACACCGCGAACGGGCCGAATATGCGTTACGGCGAGCCCGCGTCTCAGAACCTCGCGTATTCCGTCGACGGCGGTAAAACGTTCGTGAAATATGAAGGCAATCCGACGATCCCGCACATAATCGGCGGCAATCGCGACCCGAAAATCTTCTGGCATAAGCCGTCGAATCAGTGGGTCGTCGCGCTCTATCTCGACGGAGAGGATTACGCGCTCTTTGGGTCGAAAGACCTCAAATCGTGGGAAGAACTCTGCAAGATTGAAAAGCTCGGATGTTCCGAATGTCCCGATATTTTTGAGCTTCCAGTCGACGGCGACGAAAACAACAAGCTCTGGGTCTTCTGGGGCGGCGACGGACGGTATCTGCTCGGCAAGTTCGACGGCAAGACCTTCGAGCGTCTGACGGAGCCGCTTCAAGCGAAATGGGGCGGAAACGACTACGCCGCGCAGTCTTATTCCGACACGCCGGGACGTAGAATCCAGTTCTCGTGGATGAGCGGCGGGTCTTACCCGGGGATGTCCTTCAACCAGCAGTTTACGGTTCCGCGCGAGTTGACGCTTCGCACGACTTCGGAAGGCGTTCGGCTTTGCATGAACCCTGTCGACGAACTTAAGTCGTTGCGCGGCGAAAAATTGGAACTCAACGTCCGTAGTTCTGACGGATACGGCGAGTTTAAGTTGGCAAAAGGCGATCCTCGAGATTACAATCTTCTCGATTACGACGTC
>CAMZHY010000504.1 GCA_947307005.1 uncultured Planctomycetaceae bacterium | reverse complement strand
GATCTGACCGCGAACTTCAAAAACGGCGTCCTGACGTGGGACGTTCCGGAAGGAAATTGGGTCGTCGAACGCTTCGGCTGCGTCCCGACCGGCACGAAGAACGCGCCCGCCGTCCCCGAAGCGACCGGCTATGAAGTCGACAAGATGAGCCGCGAACACGCGATCGAACACTTCAACGCCTACATGCTCGACCTCATTAAACGCTTCCCCGCCGAAGACATGAAGTCGTTCACGACGATCGTTCAAGACAGCTATGAAATGGGCGGTCAGAACTTCACCGACAATTTCGCCGAGAAATTCAAGGCGTCCTTCGGTTACGATCCGACCCCGTACCTGCCCGTCTTCTACGGCGCCGTCGCGACGAACCTCGACGTTTCCGACCGCTTCCTCTGGGACCTCCGCCGCTTCATCGCGGACGAAGTCGCCTACTCCTACGTCGGCGGACTGCGCGACGCGAGCAACGAGTACGGTAAAAACACGTGGCTCGAATGCTACGGACACTGGGGATTCCCCGGCGAATTCTTGCAGTACGGCGGTCAGTCGAACGAAATCGCCGGCGAATACTGGAGCGAAGGCACCCTCGGCGACATTGAAAACCGCATCGCTTCCTCTTGCGGCCACATCTACGGCAAGACGAAGATTTGGGCGGAATCGAACACGTGCGCGGGCAATCCCTTCGGACGCAGCCCGATCGACATGAAGAAGCGCACCGACCGATTCTTCGCCGACGGCATTAACAACACGCTGCTGCACCTCTTCGTCGAACAGCCGGACGAGCGCGTCCCCGGTTTCAACGCGTGGTTTGGCAACGAGTTCAACCGTCACAACACGTGGTTCAAGCAGCTTGACCTTTACGTCATGTACCTCAAGCGCGTCAACTACATGCTGCAGCAGGGTCTGAACGTCGCCGACGTCGCGTATTTCATCGGCGAAGACGCGCCGAAAATGGTCGGAACCGTCGATCCGGCGCTTCCTTCCGGCTATCAGTACGACTTCATCAACGCGGAAGTCCTCCGCGAAACGACGAGCGTCGACGAGAACGGGCTCCTCACGCTCCCGCACGGAACCCAGTATAAACTGCTCGTGCTGCCGAAGCTCGATTCGATGCGTCCCGAACTTCTCAAGCGCATTAAGGAACTCGTCGAGGACGGCGCGTTCGTTCTCGGACCGAAGCCGACGCGTTCTCCCAGTCTCCAGAACTATCCGAAGGCGGACGCCGAAGTCAAAGCGCTCGCCGACGCGCTCTGGGGCGACGTCGACGGCGTTAAGGTCAAGAGCCGCAAGGTCGGCAAAGGAACGATCGCCGGCGGTCTGACGATGCAAGAGGCGTTCGCCATGCTCGGCGTCAAGCCCGACTGCGAATACGATCCCGCGACGGGCCTCGTCTACGGCCGCCGAACGATGAAGAACGGCGATCTCTACTTCGTCGCGAATCAGACCGACGCCGAACTCAAAGACGTCGCGATCACGTTCCGCGTCTCCGGCAAGGCGCCCGAAATTTGGAATCCGACGACGGGCGAGTCGCGTCCGGCGAACGCCTGGACCGTCAAAGACGGTCGGACGACGGTTCCTCTTTCGTTCGCCGCGCAGGAAAGCGTCTTTGTCGTTTTCGAAAAGGATACGGACGCGACTTCCGGAACCGCGAAGACGAACGATCTCGAACTGACGACGCTCGTCAAACTCGACTCCGACTGGGACGTCTCCTTCGATTCGGGCGAAATCGCGCGCGGTCCGAAGGAAACCGTGAAATTCGACAAACTGACCGACTGGGCGACCTCCGATAACGAGGCGATTAAATACTACTCCGGAACGGCGGTTTACGAGAAAACGTTCAAACTCGACGCGGCGCCGAAAGGCAAGGTCTATATCTCTCTCGGTTCCGTCTGCGAAATGGCGAAAGTCACGATTAACGGCGAGTATGTCGGCGGCGTTTGGACCGCGCCCCTTCGTCTCGACGCGACGAAATTCGTCAAACAGGGCGAAAACACGATCAAAATCGAGGTCGTCAACTGCTGGGTCAACCGCCTTATCGGCGATTCCAAGCTCCCTGAAGACCAGCGGAAAACGTGGTGCCCGATCAACGTCTACAAGCCGGAATCTCCTCTCAAGAAATCGGGGCTTCTTGGACCGGTCGTGATTTCCGAATCAAAATGATCGCCGAAGTTGATTTCGTTTCTTTCTAGGAAGCGAATCGACGAACTCAAAGAAGCGTCGCGACGCGATCAGGCGTCGCGACGCCTTTTTATGATTGAAACCTTGCGAAAAAATTGCGCTTCTTTAACGATTATTGTCTCGTTTAGCGTTAAGACGACGGACTGATTTTCGAAAGACCAAGACGGTTTTTAAACGTTTAATAAGAACGGTTCGTCGATTTTTTAATTAGAAAAGGAACGTTGATAATCGAACGAAAAAAACGCGGCATATTTGAGAAAATCAACGTCTGTCGTTTTGATTTGCGCAAAAAGAAAACAGCCGAAACGTCGGATTCGTTTCGACTGTCCTTTTAAGATTACGTCTAATGGAAAGATGGAGCAATGAGACTCACTTAGCTTTTTTAAGCATTGCCAGAATATCGTCATAGCTCTTGCCGCTGGCTTCGACCGCGGCGATGAATTCCGTTCTCTTTTCGTTCGCCTTCTCGTCGGCAAGAGCTTTGAATTCCGCTTTCTTTTCCTTCAACTGCTTAGCGAGCGCGGCGATTTCATTTTTCACGGCTTCGATTTTTTGATCCAGCGTTAAGACGACCTTCTTTTTTCTTCCTCGAGGCATTTTCTACTCCTTTAACAGCGTGAGGATAATAAAAACTGGAAGACCAGTCCGCGCATTGTAACGACGAGATAAAGGCGCGTCAACTATTTTTAATACCGTCGACGTTCTTTTTTAAAAAAATAAAAAAAACGCTTCCCATAGACTGGTCCCGTCCATGAA
>CAMZHY010000503.1 GCA_947307005.1 uncultured Planctomycetaceae bacterium | reverse complement strand
GCCAGCGCCACCGCCCTTGGGCGAAGGAGGGGGATGAAGTCGCGTCGTCGCATTTTCCGACGGAGACGGCGCGGAGAAGACAAAGGACTCCCAGAACGACGCAAAGGACGGTTCGGAAGTTCATGCGCGCGCGTGTCACGGTCGACGGCCTTCTAGGTTAAATGCGACGTTTTCGGGCGGGGACGTTATCTCAGAAAAGAGCCGCCCGCGACGTCGGAGCGAACGGAGGCGACGTCGACGCGTTCCGACCGACCGTCGCGCGCCGGTTTGAGGAAGAGCGCCTGGGTCGCGGAAACGTCGGCCTCGTTGTTCTTAGAGACGAGCGCGCCGCGTTCGTTCTGATCGAAGCCGATCGTCACGGCGTGACTTTCCTGAGGACTCAGGAGCTCGAGATATCCGCCGCCGCTTTCGTCGACGGCAAATTCGCCGAAGACGGGACAGTCTGGAACGAGGGGATCGTCGGGGGTCGTCTGGAATTTTTGCGAAGTGAAGCGCCACGCGCCGATGTGATTGGCGTAAACGCCGCGCTGAACAAAGATTTCGCCGTTACGGATTTCGACGAGGGTTTCGCGAGAATTGGGGTCGACGAGCGTTAGACTGTCGGCGACGACGAGAGAATCGGCCTCAAGCCGCTTGACTTTCGCGACGGAATTTTCGGAACCGGCGAGAGCGCCCGCTTCCGAGTTGGCGGAAAGATACCAGACGGTTCCAATCGAAGCGACGACGCCGGAGACGGCGGAGACGACCGTGTTCCAAAAAAGGCCTGACATTGACTCGATCCGATCAACTGACGATTTCGAAGGGCGTGGGAAAAAGCTCCGCAAAGGGGGAGAGCTTTCATAGGAAACCCTATCGAATTTCTCGTTAGCGCGCAAGTGATCTTTCAGATCGGCCGACGTCGCGGGGCGCGTCGCTCGTCTTTCGCTTAATCGTCTTTTTTGAGGATTCTCCGCACTTTCGCCGCGAAATAAAAAGACCCGAGGACGCAAAGGAGCGAGTTGTCCTTGACGGCGCGGACGCAGTAGTCGGAGAGAAACGCTTGATAATCGGGCGCGACGTGGAATTTATCCCTGACGGGCGATTTTTCCGGGCAGGAGTCGTCCATGAGGTCTTCGGCGATCTGAATGAGGTCGGGGAGGGGCAGCGCGCGGACGTCGTTGGAACGTTCGCTGAGGATAATCTCGTCGACGCGCGCGGCGAGTTCGGCGAGCATTCCTCGAACGTCTTTGCCGATCGTCGTCGCGAAGAGAACTTTAGTCTTTTTATCGGGGAAGCGTTCGGCGATTTCCCGTGTTACGGCGGCGACGGACGCGCGGTTGTGGGCGCCGTCGACGACGATGAGGGGCGATTTGCTCACGACCTCGAAACGACAGGGGAGCGTGAAATTCGCGGCGGCGGAAGAAATCGCGGCGTCGGAGACGGGGAAGCGTCGCGTCTCGGTCGAGGAGGCGGCGCCGGGGCGGCCCGCGGGGGCTTTTTCACGGCTGGCGAGGATATCGACGACGCGGAGCGCGATCTCAAAGTTCCAGCGTCGCACCGAGTCGAAGGGGGGCGTCGGGAACGCGGCGACGCGGGGCGAGACGGCCTCGACGGAGTAGAAGGGGGCGTTGAATTCGCGCGCTTTGTCTCGCGCCATGTTTCGCACGGTCTCGACGTCGTCGCGGGTGACGAGGGTCTGAGGGTCGACGGCGAACGCGTAGTCTTCGAGGACGATTCCGGCGCCGACGGTAAATCGGGGCGCCTCGGGGGGCGGCGTTTCCTCGGGCGCCGTCGTCGCCGGATCGGGGCTAGGCTCCGTCGGAGCGGCGGCCTGGGGCGCGGCCTGAGCGCGGGCGGCGCGTTCTCGACGTTCCGAGGCTCTCGTTTGAACGGGCTTCGCGACGCTGCGCGCGTAGGCGAGACGCTCGCGGTAATCGTCGAGACCCGCGTAGAGCGCGCCTGAAAACCCGACGCCGCAGACGAGAGGCGCGTTTGTTTTGACGATTCCGAGTTTTTCCGCCGCGATTTTAGGAATCGTGTCGCCGAGGAGGTCGCAGTGGTCGTAGCTGACGCTTGTGAGGACGGAGACGTCGGCGTCGCAAACGTTGGTGCAGTCGAATCTTCCGCCGAGTCCCGTTTCGAGGATCGCGATATCGACTTTCATTCTGGCGAAGAGGGTCACGGCGATGACGAGAGACCATTCGAAGAAGGTGAGCTGAGACTCTTGGTCGTCGAACGAGATCGGTTCTTTCGAGCCGCTCTTTCGTCTCTCTCGAGAGAGAAACTCCTTCCACTGCTCGACGAGCGCGCAGGTCGTTTCGCCGAAGAGCGTTTTATCGCAGTTCTGACCGTTGATTTGAAAGCGTTCGACGACTTCGTCGAGGTGCGGGGAGACGAAGAGTCCGACGCGATATCCCGCGGCGCGCCATATCTGATCGAGCGCGGAGCAGGTCGTGCCTTTGCCCTTTGTTCCCGCGACGTGAACGATCGCGTACTGACGGTCGGGTGAACCGAGATAGGCGAGGAACCGCTTGACGCGATCGAGGGACTGCTCCATCTGATCGTAAGGGATCGCCTTGAAGGTTTCGTAGTTCGTGCGGCGTTTGAGAAAGTTTTTCGCGCGCTGATACGGCGAGGATTCCTGATTGCGCATGTCGATCGTCGAAAACGGAAGGGGCGTGAAGGCGTTGAAAAAGACGGCGCCCTAGAAGAGCGCTAGGGCGCCGAGTTGCGAGGACGCGGGCTAACGAGCCGCGTCTGTCAATCAGTGATCAAGGGGCCGCGTCATGCGAACGACGTCGAGTCCTTCGTCGAGCTGATCTTTCGGGAGAATCTGCTTCTCTTCGCAGAGTTCGCGGATCGTCTTGCCCGTCTTGAACGCTTCTTTCGCGAGTTTCGCGGCCATTTCGTAACCGATGTAGGGATAGGAGCGTAAGCAGTTCGGCCGCAGCATCA
>CAMZHY010000502.1 GCA_947307005.1 uncultured Planctomycetaceae bacterium | reverse complement strand
GTCGCGTTCGGAACCGCGTCCCACGACGCCGTGATCGTCGTCGCCGTCTTCGCCGCGACGCGAGGATTGGTCGGCGCGTCGAGCTGAACCGGATTGGTCGTCTTCACGCGAACGGTCGCGGAATAGCCGGACGTCTTGTAATCGACGCCGTCGCCGATCGCCCTGACGCGAACGTGATACCGCGTATTCCGCGCGAGTCCCTGAATCGTATAGCTGAGATTCGCTCCGGCGTTAAGGTCGCTCGACCAAGTCGTCTCGCTCGCAAGCTTGTAGGAAACGGCGTATCGAACGGCGTTCGGAACCGCGTCCCAACGGACCGTCGCGGACGTCGCCGAGCCGACTCCGACGGTTCCGGTCGGCGCGGGAAGCTGCCGACGCGGCTTGTCGCGCTGCGTCGCGCAGTAATCGGAGTTGAGGTAGGAGTCGCCGTCGCCGAGCGCGAGAACTTTCCAGATATAAGTCGCGCCGGCGTCGAGTCCGGTAAATCGATACGACGTCTTCGACGCGCTCAAGGCGACGGTCGTATACGAGGAATCGCTCTGATTTTTCCAGATAAAGCGATACCCGTTCGCGTTCGGAACCGCGTCCCACGACGCAGTGATCGACGTCTCCGTCTTCGCCGTTGCGCGAGGGGCGCCCGGCGACGAGAGCTTAATCGGAACGACGGGCTTTTCATACGCGCCGAGGTCGACCTTTCCGTCGTTGATACGCGGGTTTCCCGCAAGGTCGACGCTCGTCGTCGCGTACTCGTTGTTTCCCCTGTTGATCGCCTGCGAGCCTTTCGCGAGCGTATAGTCGCCCGCCTTCGCGTCCTTAAAGAGCGGTTTCGACGCGTTATAGGTTAAGTTATTCGAACCGTTCGTCCAGTCGGCGAAACTCGAAAGCGTATTGTACGCGTTGACTTCGCCCTCATAGAAACAGAGATCGTCGTCTTCCCCCAACGCGCTATTGCCGACGATAATTGAATTATAGGCGTTGAAAACGCAGTCCCAGTTCAATTCGACGCCGCCGACGTGTTCGCCCGCTCTATTGTTTGCGACCGTGCAGTTGTAGAGGGTCGCGATTCCGTCGAGTTCCAGGCCGCCGACGTAATACGCGAAATTGTCCGTAACAGCGCAATTGACAAGCGTCGTTTCACCGCCGTAGACGCACGTTCCGCCGCCTTCTTCAAACGCTTCGTTGCCGCTGACGACGCAATTATCGAGCGACAACGTTCCGTAGTAACTGTAAATCGCGCCGCCGTAATAAGCGTAGTTGCTCGTTACGGAACAATTAGCAAGCGCCGTTTTGCCGCCGTAAGAATAGACGGCGCCGCCGCAATACGCCTCATTGTCGCAAATCGCGCAGTTATTGAGCGACAGCGTCCCGCGGTAATTGTAAACCGCGCCGCCGCCAACGTCGTACATAGCGTCGACGTCCGTCCGAAATCCGTAACCGTTGACCAGCGTTATCCCGCTGATTTCAACGTCGGCGCCCTCTCCGACATACAGTATTCCCGTCGACCTCTGACCGCTGATCGTCAGTCCCGGCGCGGACTTCGACGCGTTCCAGAGATTCGACGCGTCGATCGTTATCCTTTCGTTCGCCGTCAGCGCGCCAAGCTGCGAATCAAGCTTGATCGTTTGCCCTTGGAGCGCGTCGACGAAAGTTACCGTCGCGCCGGAATCGGCGTACTCGAGCGCCTCGCGCAACGACGTCTCTCCGTCGTAATAATCGACGACGTCGTCCGCCGTCGTAACGACCGTCGAACGCGCTTCCGGAGTCTGAGTCTTAAGCGCTTTCGTCGCGTAATCGGACGTTCCGTAGTCGAAGTTATCGCCGATCGCTTTAACCCGGACGTCGTATCGGACGTTCTTTTTGAGTCCGCCGATCGTATAATCGAGGCTTGTTCCGACGTTGATGGAACCCGACCAAGTCGTCGCGCTGGCGAGCTTATAGGAAACGTAATATCGCGAGGCGTTCGGAACGGCGTCCCAAGAGATGGAAATCGACGTCGAGTCGGAATCAAAGGAAGAAAAGGTCGGCGCGTCCAGCTTATGTCGCGGCTCGACAACCCGCGCCTTCGTATAGTCGGAAGCGGCGTAGGCGCCCTCGCCGACCGCTTGAATTTTCCAGTAATAGCTCGAGTCGTTATATAGACCGGTAAACTTATACGAGGTCGTCGACGCGTCGAGCGTAACAAAGGAATTTGCGGAGGCGTCCCTATCCCTCCAAGTGATTCTATACCCGGTCGCGTTCGGAACGGGGTCCCACGCGACGCTAAACGTCGTTTCCGTCTTCGCCGTTTCGCGAGGATTGCCCGGCGTCGAGAGCTTCGCCGCCTGAGACGCCGCAGCCTCGGCGCCGACGTCGAGCGCGGCGTCCGTAAGATCGACGGCGTCAACGACGCGCGCCCCAGAATCGGACTCGAAGCCGACGGGCGCGGCGTCCGTCGCTAGAAAGTCGCATCCCGGAGCGACGCTAAGAAGTTCGCGAGATTCGAGACTTTCAAGGCGCAACGCGCGGGAACTGCGTTCCTTTCGAGAAGTCGTTTTTTTCGACAAAAACTTGGAGATGGGCAGCTTTTTCATGACGTGTCTTTATCTAGCGCCGGCTCCCGTTGGTTTAGGCGTTAGCGACCAACGGGAACCGGGTGTTTACGCGCGCGGCAACGCGAACCAAAATTCACGCCCGCGCGCCGCCGCAGAATCATACGTCGCCGCTAGCGCGCGGCGACCTAGCGTTTTCGCCTGCGCGCGCTCAAGCGTTATCACGCGCCATGAGGCGAATAACGTCCCCCGCGACGTCGCTGGCAAGGAGGTCGTAATCCTCCTCCGCGAGTTCGTCGAAGAGTTCGTCCGCGTCGTCGAAAACGGAGGAGGACGACGAGGTCGTCGTCGCGCGAACAAGGCTCGAATAGGCGCTTTTGTAGCTGACGCCGTCGCCGACCGCTTTGACGCGAACGTC
>CAMZHY010000501.1 GCA_947307005.1 uncultured Planctomycetaceae bacterium | reverse complement strand
AAGGGCCGTGCTCAAACGTCGGTAACGCGTCTCCTTCGTAATAAACAAGGCGCGCGGAGTCGTCAATTTAATCCGCGTCCTTGAGTTCAAGAAGCAGTCCGCTTACGAAATCAGAATTCAATGATTGTAGGCGCTTCTGTGAACGACGAGACGAGGGCGACTCCGTGTTCAATTTTGAAAATCTCGGTAATTCCGTCGCCAGGTTTATATATGTCTTTGAGTTCAGGATACGCGTCCAACATTTGGCGTTGAGCCTCGATTCGCGGCTCCTCGACGGCGACGCCGGTAAGACGCAACCACGTTCGAACTTCGGAATCGTAAGCGCATATTTCAATCTTGGGATTGTTATGCAACTGTCTTGAAACGGGCTTTTTTTTCCCTGTCTGAAAACATAGTTTTCCGTCGTAGATGAGGATTGTGCCAAAGGGGCGGACGCGAGGTTGACTATTGTCGGCGTCGTCGCATGTCGCAATGAAGTATGTTCCACACTTCTTCAGATAATTATATATCCGTTCCATAGAGACGTATTCCTTCGATACAAGTAAGACGAATTTAGTTATGCGCGTTCAGACGCTCAAGCGCGCTAAATAAACCTATAATAATTTATTAATCGCGTCAACGATAGATAACTAAAATTATTTTGAATCGTTAAACTGTTTAATCGTATGTGGTTAATCCAATGTCGAACTTTTTATTGACGATCATGGGAACTAGCAAACGTCTTTTATCGTCAAAAATCGCGCATGGGGGGATTCCGTTGTTGATCGTCGACTGGCTCCGTATGTCGGGGGGATGGACGAAGATTGCAGGGATTGTTGTAGGAATTGGCATTACTTGCGCAGGAAAGGGATGAGGGCTATGCCGAGCACAGATTATCGAGGCGTTTTTGAGCCTGCCAACGGCGATATGTTTTTCCCTACGCCGCAAACAAATTTAGGACTTTTGTCGTCTGCCCGTCAGTCAAGGGAGGAATTGAACAGATCCAAGTCTATTTCCCCCTCTGACGACAATGGTTTTCAAACTAATGATTTAAGAGACGTCTCTCAATCTAATCCTCTGGACGAAAAGATCGATTATACGGCGGCTCCTGGTCGGCGGCATTATATAGCGGAAGTTCTTAAGAATCAGAAAATTTCCGTCGCTCACTGCGCAAAGCGGCTCGGCGTTACGGAAGAAGAAGTCTTGCGTCAGCTCGATCCGAAATCAAATCTCACGCTCAATCAACTTTTCGACTGGTGCGAAGTTTTGGACGTTCCTCTTTCTGAGATTTTACCCTTTGATTCTTCCACGTCCGACCCAATCCGCAACCGCGCGTTGTTGCTCCGCATCATGAAAACCGCGCGTCAAATTCAAGACCTTAGCGTTCGTACGAAAGTTCAATATGCGGCCGAGACGCTTATCCTTCAGCTTCTTGAACTCGTGCCTGATTTTGCGATGATCGAAGCTTGGCCTTCAGTCGGTCAAAGCCGTGTGGCGATGGTTGACGGTCTATCGACAAGGCGAGTGGATTCTGAAACGTCGAAACTTATTGAAAATTCATAAGTATTCGTATTCCGCGTTCTGTCTCTTTGGCGGAAGTTGCGTGTTTACGATTCGTATTTTTTCAATCTCAAGTCTAAGACGCCGCCTTGTTTTTAATTTGCGCGTGAACTTTTCCGAGCTACAAACTTAAAGGGACTTCTAACTGATTCCGCTTATCCAACGCTATGGATTTCTAGACTTAAAAAAAATACAATATCTCTTTGCTGGAGACCCGTCGTCTTCTTCCGATCCTACGTCCGCAGAGTTGTTTCGCGTCGATATTTTGAGACTTTTTTAGCGCGTCTAAGTCTCGCTCCTTCGACATGAACGGTTCTAGGACGGGAACGTTTGGTCGCGACTCGTTTTGCGTATTGTTTTTTCATCTTTATTTAGGGAAAAAAGTTACAATGTTGCTTGGAAAAGAGGAGTATGTTGAACAGGCGTTTTTTTTTCGCTCGTTCACTGAGCGTCTTCAAGACGGCTATTCCACCCAAGAAATTCTCTACGGAATGAAGCACGAGTTGCTCAATTCGACAAATCTTCCTTTGGCGGTTGGCGTTCTGCTTACGGAGGTTAAACATTCGGGCAAGATGAATCTTGCGATGAGCCGAATGTCCCATTATTTTACGCCGTTTCAGACGTTTATCATGCAGCAGGCCGAGAAGGAGGAAGGTCGTTTTGATTTCCGTCTCGCTCTGAAGATTTTGGAACGCGAGGCGGAATACCGCGCCGCAACGCCGACCCCTCAAGGGATTTTTTTCTACCAATTCGAAACGTTAAGCCGAAACCGTCTCGGTTTTGATTATGGGCTTGAAGCGATTTCTAACGACCCGATTTTTGACGAGCGTTGGCGACATTGGATAAACGTCGTTTTACGGCGCCAAATTGGTTTTGTCGATATTGCCAAATTGGTTTACGTCCGTAGCGCGTTCTACGAACTTCAGGACGGCGAAGACCCCAATTTAATTCTTTTCGGAGAGCGCGAGGGGCGAATCGCATTTGCGTCTCAAGGACGCGATCCTTTATTTTTCTTTTCCGCCCTAACAAGACACATAGGTTACCCCGAAGTTGTTCGACAAAAACGTCATGAGGAATTAGAAAACCCTGAAATTGTTGAACTTAGGCGGAAGTTGGAATTGCTTGAAGATAAGATTCAACTCCTGCAGGAGGAACTCAAAGGCGGAATCAATCTGGAACGTTTTTACGTTAAGAAGTAAACGACGCTTTGTTTAAATCTCAGCTATTGATCATGAGATAGAAGTTGCTTAATGGCGGTGATGAGATCAAGGACCTTCGATCTTTATTCTACGAATAATGGACGAACGACTCCAAATGTTTGTTAGGTGGAGAAACCCATTTTAATCTGAATTAAGAGTCGCGTGTGTTTTCTCGACCATCGGCGTTTCTTCGCCGAATGGCGGGAAGAGAA
>CAMZHY010000500.1 GCA_947307005.1 uncultured Planctomycetaceae bacterium | reverse complement strand
ACACGGAGGTCTGTTAGGACGCCGTTCTGACATACCTTCGCGTTTTCATTGCTTTTCGCTACGATTATGACGACAAAACCACCGATTCCGGACGCTATTTATATCAGTCCTGGCGATCCTTATGGAGCGCCTCGCGGCGGACAAACCGCTTTCGCGATTCAGGCTCTCGATGCGTTTGGTTCACGCTTTGCCCTAGTGGCGCCAGACGAATCGGGGCGTTCGCCGACAGGAGCTTGGTTTTTGAGCGAATGGCGGGGGAGTCCGATTTGGCGTTTCAATATTGGTTCTTACGCCCCCAAGGACAAAAGTCGTCGCCCATTAATCCCTAGGAGAGTCGTTTTCCGGAAATTGATTGCTAAACACCTTCCTGCAATTCGTAAAATTCCCACGCTTAATCTTTTTTGCGACTCGCCTGAACTTTTGGGGATTTTACGACGCTATGAATGGTCGTCTTTTTGTTATCGTTTTGCCGGACTCAGTAATCCGGTTGCTTTTTCTCGCTACCCGCACCTGAGGTTTCTAGCAAGGTTGTTCCATTTTCGTATGATTAACGATCTTGCAGGTTTGAAGCCTGACGCGCTACTAGCTTCGGCCGATCGCGCGTCAATCGAAGAGTTCGAAAAGGAGAATCAAAAAAAACTCGGCGGTTATCGTTTGCATTTTTTTCCTACACGATTCAATGAGAGTGTTTTTCATCCTAGCGATTCTCAAATTCACATTCAGCGTCGTTCGTTGGAATTGACCGAAAACGCCCCCGTTCTAGTTTCAGTCGGGAGGCTTTGTTGGGTCAAAGGGTGGCGTCTTGCTCTTGAAGCGCTTGTGGAACTGAAGAAGCGTTTTCCCTGTGGTAAGCTCAATTTTGTTGGAGACGGCGAGGATCGTCTTTCTCTTGAAGCGTACTCTGAGAAACTTGGCGTTTTAGAGAATATTCGAATTGAGGGTTTTCTTTCGCCAGAAGAAACGTGGCGTCGTCTTGTAGCCGCAGATATTTATCTCTGCACGTCATATCGCGAGGGATGGTCGGTCGCTATGACAGAAGCGTTGGCATGTGGAAAGATTTGTGTTGCGACGAATGTTAGCGGCGTTGAAGACATGATCCACGATGGGCGCAACGGAAGAATTGTTAAGGATCGCGATCCAAATACTTACGCTCAAGCAGTCGTTGACGCTTTGTCGCTCAAGGACGCTTCAGATTCGGCTGAACGACTCTCTTTGGAACTGGCACGGGATTTCTCGTCATCGAAACTTGCAGAGGACTGGGGAAAATTATGGAAACCTCTTTCTTCTGACGCACAATCCTGACTTCCTAAAGGTAATGTTGCCTGGAGTCGATCGGGAAACTCGTTGCTACGTCTTTCCTTTGAATCCAGCGTGTAGTTAATGACAATCCCCCTGAAACTCGAGTTTCAAAATTCCATAAAAGCGTTTTCCAAAATTGTATGAATCTTTCACCCCTTCATATTTGCTTTGTTTTCCTTTGAAACTCTTGAAACTTGAGTAGTTGCACAGTAGAATTCCTGTCTAGGCGTTGCAGCTCCCCTCTGCGATTTTTTACCAAACCCACCTCATTAACTGTTTGAAAAGGCGCGTTATGGAAAAGACAATTACTATCGTTGACGCGGAAAATCGCGTTTATCTTGATTCTCTTGATATTCAAGACAGCGTTGTTGCTAGCGCGGGTAAGCTTTCCTACCGTGTGACTAAGAAAAGACTCCATGGGGGCGTTCAAGAAGGAGTCGACGTTGTTGAAATAGAGGCGGGAAAATTGCGGTTTTCCGTACTTTTGACTCGTGCCATGAATGTTTTGAACGCAAGTTATGGCGACGTGGAATTGAAGTGGGATTCGCCAGTTAAGGGTCCCGTGCATCCGAACTTCGTGCCTATTTTCGCCCCAAACGGTTGCGGATGGCTTGAGGGGTTTTGCGAATGGATTGCCCGTTGCGGTTTAGAGAGCAATGGCGCGCCGGAATTCGACTCCAACGGCGTCTTGAAATATCCCCTTCACGGTAGACTCTCTAATCTACCCGCGAGTAAGGTTGAGTTGACTATTTGCGCTCAAACAGGAAAAATTCTCCTTTCGGGAGAGACGTTGGAAACAAGCGTTTTTGGACGGCGGTTTCTTTTCAAAACGGTATATTCTGTTGAGATAGGTTCTTCGAAACTCTTGGTGTGCGACTCGGTTACAAATCTTGCAAGCGTCGCCGACGAGTTTGAGCTTCTTTATCACATCAACACGGGCTATCCTCTTATAACGCCGGGCGCGCGTTTTTACGCAGCGTTTGAAAAAATGTGCCCTAGAGATGGGAACGCCGTCGCGGAACTTGGAGATTGGGACGTTTACACTCAACCAATTCCCGGACGCCCCGAAACTTGTTATCTTTTCGATCTTGCGGCTGACGAACGGGGCGAAACGTCGGTTGTTCTCGTTGACGAGACAGGTAGCAAGGGGTTTTCTCTCTCCTTTAACAAGAATGAATTCCCGTTCTTCACCCTCTGGAAGACACAGCGCCCAAACGGCGATATTTATGTGACGGGCGTTGAACCGGCAATCAACTTTCCGAACACGCGATCTTTTGAAAAGAATAATGGTCGCGTTATGCCTATAAATTCTGGCGAGACAAAGTCTTTTTCTTTCGAATTTGATTTTATGAGCGGTTCTGATCGGATTGCCGCAGCTGTCGATAGAGTGCGGAAGCTTCAGAACGGAGCAGCAGGAGAAGTTTCCCCTACGCCTCTTCCTCAATGGTGCGAGTGAAGACGGCGTTTTCCATAGCGCGCGATTTTATAGGCAAAAGGTTTAAATGCTTTTTTCGTTGAAAAGAAGACCAAAATCCGTGCAATTGAGAAAACTTAAAACAGTTTAATCTATTTGAATCTTTGAATTAAGTCCGTTACACAGAACGGAGTGCGCGATGACAACGGCGCCGCGTTGATATTCGACGCGGCGCCGTTGT
>CAMZHY010000499.1 GCA_947307005.1 uncultured Planctomycetaceae bacterium | reverse complement strand
TCTTCCGATTTTCTTCAATTTCACTGGAAGGATAGGGAGCGACAACGAATAACAGCGGGAAAATGCTGCGTCGCCGATTATCTTCACACTTTCAGGAAGGATAATCGACGTCAAAGACTCACACCCCTGAAACATTCCATCGCCAATTTCCGTCGTTCCCGCTGGAATAACGATCTCTGTCAGCGACAAACAATTCTCGAAAGCGCTAGCGCCAATTTTCGTCGCTCGCGCCGGGACGATAAGCGACCTAAGCGAGGAGCAGCCGTTAAACGCGTCGGCGCCAATTTCATCCACGCTCGTCGGCAACTCGATAGACTTTAGCAATTTGCAAAAATAGAACGTTCGAGCGCCTATTGTCTTCACGCCCTCGGGGACGACGAGCGACTTCAACGACGAACAAGATTCGAACGCGCCGTCGCCGATTTCGATCACGCTTTTCGGAATGTCAAAAGACGAAAGCAATCTGCATCCGTAGAACGCTCCAACGCCAATCTTCTTCAAGCCCTCGGGAGGCTCAAGCGTCGTCAACGAAGAGCAAAAGCGGAACGCGTCGCACCCGATTTCCTGAACGCTCTCGGGTAGGACAATCAACCTCAGCGAAGAACAATGGGAAAACGCGAAGTCGGCGATCTTCGTCGTTCCATCGGGAATGTTATACCTTTCCCCCAACCTCCCTTCGGGATATTTAATCAAAGTTTTTCCGTTCTCAGAAAAGAGGACGCCGTCAATCGATCGAAAACACTTGTTACCGGGAGCAACTTCGATTGACGCGAGCGAAGAACAGCCGTCGAACGCGCAAGTTCCTATCGTCGTCACATGTTCCGGAATGTAAATCAACTTCAATGAACGGCAGTAGCGGAACGCGTCGACGCCGATTTCCGTCAAATTATCCGGGAGTGAAACTGTCTCCATCGAGCGACAGAAGCGAAACGCGGCGACGCTGATTTTCGTTAGGCTTTTCGGAAGATTGAGAGTCGTCAGCGCGAAACAACACTCAAACGCGCGCGTTCCGATTTCTCTTGTTCCCTCTGGGATGTCGACCAACTGCAACGTGTCGCAAAATCGAAACGACTCGTCCCCGACGACGCCGACTTCCTCCGGAATGGAAAATTCCGGGGAATCGCCGCGATAACGCTCAAAGACCCCCTCGGGACCGAGGGAATAATCGGAAGGATCGTCTACGGACAAAGCGCAAACCACCGCCGCGTCTGAAACACAAATCGTTACCAATAGAACGATTACGTCAATTCTTATATTCATGCAAAACATCGTCGCGTTTCCTAATGGGCTTCTCAAATCCCTTGCGTCGATTTTTAAACCGTGTAATTTATTTGAAAAACCTGCATTTAGAGCCGGGAGAGCCTTCAGCGACGGACTGAACGACCAAGCCTTGGTCATCGTCGAGTTCGAAGGTATACCCGAAATCCGACGCAACAGCAAAGTCCGTCATTAGATAGAATGTGGAACCGTCTTTCCCGTCGATGAGTGTAAAAATAAGAACTCTGACTAGGCGGCTACCCGATTGTTCGACGTCGAGATAGTTGTCGCTAGAACTCCAGTTCTCTTCAATTGGATTCTCAGTAAAGACCTCGTGATCGTCGACCATATTGACGCGATTGTCAGGTTTAGACGGATAAGCGGACCTTAAAGAACTGTCGATAGGATTCAGACATTCCATGAACTGCTCTAACGTGTCGACTCTTCGCCCGTTAACTGCGACGATGCGATCGCCGGGCTTAGGTTGATGCACCGGCTTCGACCAGCGGTCTCCTCGCGAGACCCACCTTTCGCCCCTTTTGGCGGGAGGGGACCAGCAGAAAATCTCCTGATCAGCGCGAGCAGAAGGATCGCCCTTCTTCTCTTTCTCTTTCTTCACCTTCTGCAATCCCGAGTCAAGTTCGGCAAAGATTTCAGACCATCCGAACCCGGGTTCACTTGACATTCGTAGAATCACGTCGGCTAGGATTTGAGTGCAATAGCCGCCCTTCCCCTGTTGAGACCATGATTCTTGACCAGGACACGACGAATTGAAATCAATAAAACCTTCCGGTTCAAAAAAAAGCGATTCAATAAGGAACGAAGGGGGACCAAAAACATACCCATCCCTCTTCAAAGAACGACGAAGACTCGGCCTTTTGTCGCGGGGTAAAACAACGAGATGGTCACGACTCCTGTCGGCAAATGACTGGGAGCGCTCGCGAACCTCCTGCGGAAGCGGAGGAAACCGCAGTTCCGCGTCAAGAAGGGTGTTGCAACTGTCGGTAAACAGGATGGTCAACCTCACGCCTTTGCTTTGAAGCGCCTCGACGATGGCGCGACGACGAAGAAACGCATTATCGCGCGCCTTGTCATATTCAGTTCCCTTGGGTACGGAAAGATAATGTCCGTACGCGTCGAACGCGCCGTGTCCGGTCCAATAGAAGAAGATCGTATCTTCAGAAGTCGCGGGACACTCCTCGATCGCGACGAGAATATCGCGCGCGACGTCGTCGGAAGAATGAATGTCTGGACCAAGCCACGGAGACCCCAACCCGTTGTAGACGACGAGTTTGTCAGGGGGGACATGAATCGTAAGCGCATCTTTCAGACTGTCGGCGGCGACTTTAATCGCCGGACCAACGTCGGTCGCGCGGTCGTTCGCTTCGCAAAAGACATAAAGCTTTTGCCCATACGAGCGCGGGACAACCGACGTCGAAAGGAGCAAAAAGAAAAGAACAATCAACGCGACGCGATTGGATGGGCGTCTCACAACGTGTCTCCTCGTTTCCAACCGTTGGCAACTCGCCAATTCTCAATTAGGGCGCGACGGACGCTCCTCAATCTCTATTCCAGTCTTAAACCGAGCGTGCGGGGACGCTTGCAGGACGTTATTTCAAAAGGCGGCATTTCGCGCCCGCCTTCCCTTCTTCTACCTTGTTAACAACAACGCCCTGTTCATTCCCTTCGTTGCACGCATA
>CAMZHY010000498.1 GCA_947307005.1 uncultured Planctomycetaceae bacterium | reverse complement strand
CGCGTAGTTATGCTTAAGCGCGAACTGGCGAAAACTCTAGGTCGCCGCTCGTTGGCGGCGACGTCTAACTCGTTAAAAATCAACGCGTCGTGTGTCCAAAAGCGACCAACGGGAGCGCGAACCCGGAGCGGCGCGGTCGCCGCCCACGTCGGGTTCGGTTTGTATGAAGAAAAAGTTAAACGATCAACAGAAGAACTCTACTGCTTGTCGCGAACCAGTCCCGGCGAGACGTCGAGAGATAAATCGGCAAAGAGTCCGGCCTTGTAGCGCTCAATCGCGATCGCGCCCATCACGGCGTTGTCCGTGCAGAGTTTCGGGGGCGCGATAAAGAGCTTGAATCTGTGTTTCTCCGACGCCTCGAGCGCCTTCTGACGAAATCGCGCGTTCGCCGCGACCCCGCCGCCGACGCAGAGCGTCTTCATCCCGCATTTCCTCAGCGCCTGAACCGCCTTGCCGACCAAACAGTCGCAGACCGCCTCCTGGAACGACGCCGCGACGTCCGCCCGCTCCTGCTCTGAAATCTTTTGCGTCGAAAAATCGACTCGACCGACGCCCGCGAGCTTATACCGCACCGCCGTCTTGAGGCCGCTGAAGCTGAACTGCATCCGATCAGGGTCGTTCAGCATCGGGCGCGGGAAGTCGAACGCTTTGGGGTCGCCCTTCTCCGCCGCCTTCTGGATCGACGGACCGCCGGGATAGGGCAGCCCGAGCATCGCGGCGACCTTGTCGAACGCTTCGCCCGCCGCGTCGTCGATCGTCGCGCCGAGCGGTTCGAAGTCGATCGGACCCGCGCAGCGATACAGACTCGAATGACCGCCGCTGACGATTAGCCCGACGCACGGGAACGGGTCTTCGTCGAACGCGACGCGGCACGCGTAGACGTGCGCCTGAAGGTGATTGATCGCAATGAGCGGCTTGTTCGCCGCGACGCAGAGCGCCTTCGCCGCCGAAAGACCGACGAGAAGCGACCCGGCGAGCCCCGGCTCGTTGACGACCGCGATCGCGTCGAGTTCGTCGAGCGTTATCTCCGCTTGACGCAGCGCGTCCGCGACGACGGGCAGAATCGCCTCCATATGCGAACGCGACGCAATTTCGGGCACGACGCCCCCGTAAACCCGGTGAACGTCGATCTGCGTCGCAAGCGAGGAGCCGAGGACGCGGCGCGCCTCGTCGACGACGGCGGCGGCGGTCACGTCGCAGCTCGATTCGATCGTGAGTATCTTCATCGTATTGTCTTTCCCGTAGTCCTTCGACGTCTAAAAAAGAACGACGCCGCGTTTCGATTTCGTCGGCGTCGTTCTTTTATAGTCGATTGGCGAAGGGCGTCAACCGCTTGGGAACGCGAAGTCAGCGTTCGATTCGTTCCGGTCCCTCGGCGAGCGCGCGGGCGATACCGAACTCTTCCGGAATTCGAAAACTTGGACGGCGATAGGCTTCTTCGAGGCGTTCCCGCACCATCCGACGGTCGTAAGGACGCGCCGCGTGCGAGAAATGATAGACGACGCCAAGATTTCGGATCTTACGCCAACCGACCCCGGCGCGACTCAAGCGAATCTCGAAATCGAGGTCGTCGCCGCCCCAACCGACGTAACGATCGTCGAAACCGTTGATCTTCTCCGCGTCTTCGCGCCAAAAGGACATATTGGCGCTAAATATCCCGGGTTTGTTCTGAGGCGACACGGGAACGGAGGGGTTGCTCGATTTAGACGTCAGCGTGGAAAGAAATCGCGAACGGATCGCGTGGAGCCGTTTCGACGTATGCGGCGTGAAGACCGTAATCCGGCGGTCGCCCGTTCGGAGAATATAGTCGCGTCGCTCCGGCTGAATATGAACGCGGGTCCCGCCGACGAACTGATTCGGACGCGCCGCTTCCACATGATCCTCGATAAAATGGGGACCGTAGAAACAGTCTCCGTCCGAGAGAACGACGTAATCGCCCGACGCGACCGCTAGCGCGTTGTTGCGACTGCGGTTTACGCGAAACCCCTCGTCTTTCTGCCAGACGTGGATCAGGGGAATCGACGTCCGGCGCCGCAACTCGCGCGTAACCTCGAACGTCTCCTCGGTCGAACCGTCGTCCGCGACAATAATCTCGTCCGGCGGCGTCGTCTGAGCCAATATCGACTCCAGCGAGACCTTCAGAATTTCCGAATGGTTGTAACATGTGACGATAAAGGAAACCGAAAATCCCCGCGTCCCAACGGTTGCTTTTTTCATATCCCGTCGCTCCTATTTTAACAAGGCGAATCAGAGAGGCCGCGTTTTGATTTCGGCGGCGGCGTTCTTCCGCGGTCGACTGACAAAGGACGTCGACGGTTGGGAAAACGCGGAATCAGCGTTCGATTCGATCCGGACCCTCGGCGATTGCGCGAGCGAGACCGATCTCGTCGGGAATCCGAAATTCAAGACGACGATCGTTTTCTTCAAGCCGCTCGTTTACCGCCTGTTGATCGTGCGGTTTCATCGGATGCGTGAAATGGTAAACGCAAGCGAGATGTCGAATCTTACGCCAGCCGATCCCGGCGCGATTCAAACGTATCTCGAAATCAAGATCGTCTCCGCCGTGGCCAACGTAACGCTCGTCAAATCCGTTGACTTTCACGGCGTCTTCGCGCCAAAACGCCAAATTGGCGCCGAACAACTCGGGGTTGTTCCGCGACGTCATCGGAACGGATGGATCGCTCGATTCAGACGTCAGCGCGGAGAGAACATGAGAACGAATCGCGTGAAGCCGCTTTGACGTATGCGGGGTAAAGGGGGTGATTCGGCTGTCGCCCGTTCGAATAATATAGTCGCGCCGTTTCGGATGGACGTGAACGCGAGTCCCGCCGACGAACTGATTCGGACGCGCCGCTTTCACATGATCCTCGATAAAATGCGGACCAAAAATACAGTCGCCGTCCGAGAGGACGACATAGTCCCCCGTCGCGAGCGCGAGCGCGTTGTTGCGACTGCGGT
>CAMZHY010000497.1 GCA_947307005.1 uncultured Planctomycetaceae bacterium | reverse complement strand
GCGATCGAACGCGGTTCCGTAGCGATAGTATTCGCCGACGTGCGAAATTCCGCTGATCTGATAGTCCTTGTCCCCTTCGAGTCCCTTCATTCCGACGCCGAACCGCCCGTCGCCGATATGGTCGGTGTGGAAGTGCGACGCCATGACGTAGTCGATCTTTTCGAGCCCGGGCTTGACGCGCGAGATATATCGGGCGATCCACTCGCCCGCGTGGCGTTCCGCGCTCGGGAGCTTTTCGACCCCGTCTTTGTAACTGAGCGTGTCCCAGTCGCCCGCGTCGAGGAGGAACGTCGTGCCGTCGGGGAGGATATGGAACGCGTTTTCGCCGACGCCGGTGTGGATGAAGTTCAGATCGAGCTCGCCCTCTTTCCAGCCGACGTAGGGCTTGCCGATCTCATGGTCGGGGTCGGTAATCGCGTTCGGGTCGTTCGGGTTGTTCGGATCGGGCGCGACGGGGTTGGCAAACGCGATTCCGGCGGAAGAACGCGTTCCCATCGTCGTTCCAAATTGCAGCGCCAGCCCGACTCCCGCGGCGGCTCCCAGAAACTCACGGCGACTCGTATTCATCTCTTTCTCCTCAAACGCCGCGAACGATTCTCAGAAGGATGCTCGGCGTCGCGCGGCGACGACGCTCGACGATATTTTAACAGGTCGGCGCTACGATTTCAATCGTTCGAACGCAAAAAGAAGTCGCGGGCTCGTTAGAAAGTGACGTCGACGGTTTGCCCTTACGCTTTCGTCGCTTAGCGCCGCCTTTCTAAAACTCCCCGAAAGAACGGCGACGAAACTTGTAAAAGGAAGGGCGAATTTTTACAATGGGGGCGACGGGCGGAGTTCCGGGCGACTTGCCGAGGACCGTTTCTCGCTTTGCGCTTTGACGGTTTGTTTGGCCCCGCGCGGTCAACGTCGCGGTTATTCGAGATATCTATTCCCTTTTTGGAAAGCGCGACTCAGCTTTCAGATTTCTTTCAACTACCACAATAAGTTTTTCGAAAAATCCTTACATGTTGATTTATACTCTTGATTTTTTCAAAAAATATTTTATACTACTCCCAAGGTTAAGGGAACGGCTCTTGACCGCGTAACTTTTGTCCATACTTTTAGAGTGAGGCAAGAATGGAAAAAGTCGTGTACCTGGTCGCCTATGAAAGCGGCGAATCGTTCAAAACGGAGATGGTTGAGGAGGCTCGTTACGCCCATGAAAATGGCGCGAACGTCTTGGAAGTCCACGAGATTGACCAATTCGTCTGGCGCACTCACATCGAAATCCGTATCACCTACACTTGGTGAAACGTTCGTCGCTGAATTAGGAGATTAACCTTGAAGCCCCTTCGCCTTTATAGGCGAGGGGGTGGATTTTAAAACGTTTTCGGAGGGGGTGAAAAAAATGAGCGTCAAAGAGCTTTGTTCGACGTATGGAAAAAAGAACACGGCGCCCGCTGTCAACGCCGCCATTCGCGCTGAAGTTCCGGGCGGCGCTATTGTCCTCGATCTTCTTCAACGCGCCGCCAGTCTGCGACATAAGAGCGAAGAATGGGAATCGGAATATGTGCAATTGTCCAAGGCGCGAAATGAGATGTTCAACGTGATCGCCGATAAATACGGTCTGCGTTCTCGGAAGGAAAACTAAAATGAGCAAGTCGGAAGAAATTTTCGCCCAATACTTGAAAGAAATGGACGAGGAACGCGACCGCATTGTCGAAGAAACGTTCTTCAAGACTCGTAGCCTAGATGCGGTCGTTGAAGCGACTCGCGCCCGATGGGGCGGAGCTAGACCCGGAGCGGGACGCAAACCGGGGCGCAACGTTTGTGATCGTCTTCAGTTCAACGTTACCTCTGACGTTAGAAAACTGTTCGAGGAACTCGCTGAACGCGAGGGCTTGTCCCAAGTTAAATTCCTCCAGAAAATCTTGTTCGCATATCGCGACAGTCTGCGCGAGAAAGGCGAACTGGAGTAATTCTGTAAATCTTATATTGTAAGATCGGAAAAGATTCATTCGCTTTACCGTTCTTTACCGTGAAAAGGTTTTTCATCTCGGCGAGTCGATAGGGCGCGACTTGCGTCTCCATTTGATAAGCGTCGTATGAAAATGGTAAGAAGATGGAATCAAGCGCTCTTAAGAAAACGGCGGTTATCGCCGTCCTTGTCGTCGTTTTTTTGACGCTCTGTTCCTTTCGCCTTTACCGATTTTGGGGCGGGGTCAAAGCGTTCAAAAAAATCGTTTCGGAGATGAAGACCGCGGTGGAAAACCCTTCTTCGCCTTACGATTTGGGATGGGTCGCGTCGGATTGGTTTGACGACGTGAAAACGCTTGAACTTTGCGCGGCGATCGAAAAGGGCGATTTGGTTCAAATTCAACGCGCCGTCGATTCGGGCGCCGACGTCAACGCGAAAGGGCGCGAAAATATGCCCTTGATTCTGTGGGCGAGTCCCTATGGAGTCGACGTCCTAGAACTCTTGCTAAAAAACGGCGCCGATCCCAACGTCGTTCTTGAGTCGTATTTTCGAAAGTCGAACCGTCTCATGACGAAAGGAGCGACGTACTTTTTTCTCATCGTCGAATTGAGTTCCCTGCAACGGGAGTCGAAGTACGACGACTACGTCGAACTCCTTTTGAAATACGGCGCCGATCCCAATCCTGAAAAATACCCCTGTCTAAGCGTCGCTTCCTTCTATCTTTTCGCGGACGGTAAGAAAACGCTGCGTTGTTTGGTCGAAGCGGGCGTCGACGTCAATCCCGTCGACAATTACTTCGGTTATCCGGTCGTCAACGCCGTCGGATACGGCAAAGAACTTCAGCTACTTTTAGATCACGGGGCGAGTTACGACGTCAATACGCCTCAAGGGCGAAAGCTCCAAGAACGCTTGCGCGCCTACAAGAATGGCGATACAACATTGAGACCGGGCGCCTCCCAAGAGGATCATGAAGCGACGTTGGACGCGATCCGCTGGCTCGAAGAGCGCGGCGTTTCTTTCGACGATCCT
>CAMZHY010000496.1 GCA_947307005.1 uncultured Planctomycetaceae bacterium | reverse complement strand
GAAGCGATACCCCGTCGCGTTCGGAACCGCGTCCCACGACGCCGTGATCGTCGTCTCCGTCTTCGCCTTAACGGACGGAACCGGCGCGGCGAGCGTCTGCTGCGGTTTGTCGCGCTGCGTCGCGCAGTACGCGGACTTGAGGTAATTAACGCCGTCGCCGAGCGCTTGGACTTTCCAGACGTACGTCGCGCTCGCGTCGAGGTCGGTCATCTTGTACGTCGTCGTCGACGCGCTGTTGATCTGAACGTAAGTCCACGAAGCGTCGCTCTGGTTCTTCCAGATGAACTGGTAACCGCTCGCGTTCGGAACCGCGTCCCATGCCGCCGTGATCGTCGTCGCGGTCTTGGCGCTCGCGCGAGGATTGGTCGGCGCGTCGAGCTGAACCGGATTGCTCGTCTTGACGCGAACGGTCGCGGAATAGCCGGACGTCTTGTAATCGACGCCGTCGCCGATCGCCTTAACGCGAACGTGATAGAGCGTATTCTGCGCGAGTCCGGTTATCGTATAGCTGAGACTCGTTCCGGCGTTACGGTCGCTCGACCACGTCGTCTCGGTCGCGAGCTTATAGGAAACGGCGTATCGGGTTGCGTTCGGAACCGCGTCCCAGCTGACTGTCGCGGACGTCGACGCGCCGACGCCGACGGCTCCAGTCGGCGCGGAAAGTTGCTGGCGCGGATTGTCGCGCTGCGTCGCGCAATAATCGGAGTTGGCAAATTCGTTTTGATCGTTGCTGATAGCGAGAACCTTCCAGAGGTAAGTCGCGCTATTGTCGAGCCCGGTCAGCTTGTACGACGTCGTCGACGCGTCGAGAATAATGTGGGAGCTGAACGAAGCGTCTCTCTGGTTCTTCCAGATGAAGCTGTATCGGGTTGCGTTCGGAACCGCGTCCCACGCCGCGGTGATCGTCGTCTCCGTCTTCGCCGTTACGCGCGGGTTGGACGGAGTCGGGAGCGCGGGCAGGGCGGTCGTCTTGCCGCGAGCGTTCGCATAAAGGGAAGGCGTGTACCTAACGTTGTCGCCGATCGCTCTGACGCGAATGCTGTATTGGGTGTTCGGTTCGAGTCCGCGAATCGTATACTTAAGCGACTTTACCTCGAAAGGTCCCGACCACTCCGTCCCGTCGACAGGCTTCCAGGAGACCGAATAACTGGAGGCGTTGGCGACGGCGCCCCAAGAGACGGTAATCGTCGTCGGCGTCGTTCGGATAGCGGTAAAAACCGGCGTCGAAAGTTTCTGGCGCGGTTTGACGGTCCGCAGCGGCGTATAAGGGGAATCGGAATAGCTGACGCCGTCGCCAAGCGCTTTAACTCTCCAAACGTAGGTCGCGCTGTTCTCGAGAGGACTGATCATGTACGACAACTGCGACGCGCTGAGATTGACGTTAGTAAAATCGGAATCGGTCTTCTTTTTCCACTGGAGATGATACCCGGTCGCATTATCAACCTTGTTCCACGCGACGGTAATCGACGTTTCCGTCGCCGCCTTTTCACGAGGGCTCGACGGAGTAGGGAGCTGTATTATCGAAGGTGGCGTCGTCAGCGTCGAAAAAATGGAGAAAGATTCGCCGGCGTGCCACGGGTGTTCTTTCTGATATTTATACTTGCCTTCGTTTGGATCGTACTTTTCGACGCCGTACTTGGGGTTTTTTGCGGAATACCACTCGTTCCCTTCCGTATAGGTAAACGCGTTGAGTCCCTTCGAATATTTACTCAACGACGTCAGAAACGTTTGCGAATAGCCCAAATAATCGTCGGTTCCTGAATATCGACCAGTCCAAGCCGGCTCGTAATGGTTCGTCGCAGCGCCGCCTGCAAAATGCGCGGAACCGACGTACCCGCCGGCGTATCCGTTCTTGACTGAACGGAGTTTCCCCGTCGCCGGATCGAAAATATCGTCGAGGATTCCGCCTGAGAAACATTGCGTAAAAGCGCTCGTTACATAACCTCGCTTAATCTGGAAGAGCGCGTCGCGAACCGTCGCGCCGCTAATGTCTTCGCCCCAGCCGCAAAGATTATCGTCGCAGTCATACGGCAAATCGTCCCACCCGCTCCCATGATCGTACGTCCAGAAGAGCAGGTGCGAATTCGACGTCATGAGATCGGCGATTTCGCCAAGCGTCGACGTCAGGTTGTCGCCGGTCGCCGCGCGTAACTTAGCGCCAACCGAAGTCGCAAAGTTCATCTTCTGGCTTACGTATCTTGGGTGATCTTTGTCATTATTAACGTTTACAGTAATCGAATTGGCGCCGTTCGCATAGAGAATATAGATCTTGGTCGGATTAAAATCGAATTCTTGCACGAGCGTATAGAAGTAGCGGCTCAGCTCGACGAAATACGCTTCGTAATTATAACTCGCGTCAGAGCCGCCGACAAAGAGCAAGGCGTAGTCGTTAGCCCTCGGGGTAACGGACACGGTAGGCTTTTGCGGCGTAAAATTCATCGACGGGTCGCCGACGGAGACGCCGTTCGAATCATACATGTCGACGTATTGCGTTATGACCGTCGTGGGACCGACGCCTTCCGCCGGAGTCATAGTAACTTGGTAGACTGGAACGTCGGGATTAACGTCGACGAAATCGATTCCGCCGAGTTGAATCCTGCCGGCGATAACGTCGAAGACGACGTCGCACTCGTTGGCTTTGATTTGAACGCTTTCCTCTCCGCGCGAGATAATCGAGAGGGCGCCGCTTGTCTCGTAATCAACCTCGACGGTAATCGTCGCGTACGAAAGATCGAGAACCTCGTCGGAATACATTTCGGGATCAAGGAGGATGACGTCGTCTTCAGGAGTCGACTGCGCTTCGTCGATCGCTTCGATGACCGCCTCCGCCGTCCAATCCGTTAGGATGAGGATATTGACGTCCGCCAAGGATTCGGGGAACAGCAGTTCGTCGTAGGTTTCGCGCAATTCGGCGTATTCGGCGGTCGACAGGAACAAAGAGTCCTTCGTCTTAACGGTTTCCGTCGCGGAGATCGGCGAACTCGCCCAAGCGTCG
>CAMZHY010000495.1 GCA_947307005.1 uncultured Planctomycetaceae bacterium | reverse complement strand
TGCCGGAGACGGTCTGTTTTTCGCCGGAGTCCGCGTCTTCGATTTCGTAGGTTTTCGCGGGGTCGATCGGTTGGAGATCGACGGTCAGCGCGGAGATCGGCGACTTCGGACGGCGGAACGCGACGACGATTCCCGCGTCTTCTTGAGGCAGGAACATCGAGTAGGCGAGCCACGCGTCGTCGGCGTGACCGCTTTCGGTCAGCGGGTAGAAATCGCCGTAGAAGTATGGACGGCACCGTTTCGCTTCGGCGACGCGGAGACGGAGCCATTCGTCGGCGTTCGCGTTCCTTTCGCCCGCGCCGAAGGTTTCAAGGGAAAGAACCGCGCCGCTTGAGAGCGCGCTGCGACACTGGTAGTCGTCGACGTCCGTCACGAACGGGGACGTCGAGTTCGCGGGAATCCACCGCGCGAGACCAAACCCGTGGGACTGCGTCGCCTCCGTTCTCAGATACGGGAAGCAGTTGTAGTCGGTGCGCCATAGAACAATACTGCGTTTGAGCGTCTCTAACTCCAACCGTCGTCCGCCGCTCGCGCAGTTGTCGATCATGAGACCGGGAATCCGCGCGCGGAGATCGTCCCAGAACTGATACAGCCCTTCGACGAAGCGCATCTCCGTCATGCCGATTCTGTCCGGCGCGTCGTGCGCTTCCCAGTACGGGTTCGGGACCATATTGAAATCTTCGCGATACCACGAAACATGGTTTTCTTCGAGAATGTCGCCGATCGTCTTTGTAAGCCAAGCTCTCGCGTCGGGGTCGCCGAGGTTGAGGAGCAGTGACTGACCGGACGTCGCCGCCTGTCCGTTCGACGTTAAGAACCATTCCGGGTGTTCCAAGGTCGCGGGAACGCCGCAGACGGCGCGTTCCGTCTCGAACCAGAGGAGAAACTTCATTCCGAGCTTGTCGAGCGCGTCGGCGATCGGTTTGAGCGTCTCGGGGTGCCGCGTCGGGTTGACGCGCCAGTCTCCGACGGTCGAACCCCAGTCCCCTTGGAAAACGTTCGGACACGGCTCCGTTCCCTGACCGTACCACCCGGCGTCGATCCAGTAGCAGTCGTAGTCGAATTTCATATCGACGATCTGCTGAATCGCTTTGAGATGCTCGGCGGTCGGCGTTCCGCCCCACGAGTTGCGACAAATCGGGGTTAGCGCGGGCTTGCCGTTTTCCTGCGGGTGGTTGTGCGCGAGCATGAAGCGTCGGAACATATTCTGCGCGTGTTCGACCTCGCCCTGCCAATACGCGATTCCAACGAGCGGCGATCGAATCGTTTCGCCCGGATAAAGAACGGTGTTGAGCTTTTCCTGTCCTGCGGTGATTTGCGTTCGTCCGTCTCCGTCATGATTGAATTCGGCGAACCAGCCGCCGTTCCAGCCGAGCGCGACGATCAGTCCGTCGGGTCCCGTCCGATAGTTGAAGAAAGGAAGCCACGTCGCGCTCGGGCGCATGTCGGAATCGAAAAGAGACGAGTTCAGCCCGACGCGAAACGCGGAGTTCGCCGCCGTGTCCATTCGGACGTCGCGGTTGTGAACCCACATCGACTTGCGCATTTCTTCCGGCTTGAAGAGGAAGTCGTCCTCGCGCCCGTCGGAACCCTGCGTCCGATAGAGAAGGGGCAGCCCGACGTCGGCGCGGTTCCATTGCAGATCGAGCGCCTTGAAATCATGGATCGGCGCCGAGTTCTCCGCTCCGTCGTTTCGGAGTCGAACCGTCCACTGAAGCGCGGGGAAATCCCGATATTCGACGAACGTCGCCTCGCAGACGACGCCCGAAACGTCGTCCTTCCACGTCGCGACGCTTTCGCGCTCGCCGTTTCCCGTCCATTCGCCGAGCGTTACGCTTGCGTTCTCAAGTTTGAGCCATTCTCGGCTCGAACGGTCGCCGCAGACGAAGGAGAAGGGCGCCTCGACGGAATACCGATCCGCGCGCGCTTCGCCCTTCCGAAGCAGAAAGTCCGCCCACTGACGCGCAAACGCCAATTCTTCCGAGGTCGGATCGCCCGCGTAGGAGCCGATCGTCGCCGCCTCTTGCGAGGAGGCGTTTGAAATGAAAACGAGCGGCGTTAGCAAGGCGCAGCAGACAAGAACGAAACGCGTTAAGACGGATTTTTTCACGGCGAACTCCTTAGCGTAAGACTGAAATTTGCGTGTTAAACGGACGACGACGCGGCGGACGGCGCTTACTTGACCTCGAAGAATGTTTCGCGCTCCGTCCCCGATTCGTCGACGTAGCTCGCGCGGTATTTTCCTTTGAAGCCCCTGAACTTCGCCTCGACCTTCGAATCGGTCGCTTCGATCTCAAGGTTCGTTCGCCATTCGTGAAGAATCAGACGCTCGAGCGCGTAATAGGAAGGTTTCGGCTCCATTTGGCGCGTGAAAAGCCCCGAGGTCGTCGGTTCGCCCGGCGCGCCGCAGTCGTCGACAATATTCCACCACGTGAGTCCGCGCATCGACGGCCAACTGAACCAGTATCGGTAGAGGTTGCAGGCGACGATTGCTTGAATCGCGCGGCCTCGCTCGTCGTCGTTGGGCGCGGTGATCGTGATTTCGCTCAAGATAAGGGGCAGCCCCGTCTTGTCGGCGGCGGTCAGCCGCTTTTTCTGAACGTCGGGGGTCTGGATCGCTTTGCCGTCGGCGATGGCGAGCGTGTCGGCGGGGTTGAAGAGGTGCATCTGGATTCCGACGTTGTCGATTCGAGCGCCGCGCGCGCGAAGGTCGGCGATCTGCGCCGCGTAACGGTCGTCGACGGAATAGTCGTTGATATTGAATTCGACCGATTCCGGGAACGCTTCGCCCGCGACCTGATACGCTTTGAACGCGTAGTCTTCGGGCATGAGTCCGTAGGCGCTGCCGCCCTCGCGCTTGAAGTCGACGCTGCTCTCGTTGACGACGTCCCAGCGATTCAGACGCCCTTGGTACCGCTCGCCGAGTTCGCGAATACGCTTCTCAAAGAGCGCTTCCATCTCGCCGACTTTTTCAGGTTCTTTCGGGAGCCAATCCGGATGTTGCC
>CAMZHY010000494.1 GCA_947307005.1 uncultured Planctomycetaceae bacterium | reverse complement strand
CGCACGCTGTTGGCCGAAAGAATCGTCGTGTCTGAAATCGGCGAGCAGTGGTCGCCAAAGATGGCGCCGGTGAGAACCGCGCTCGTCGCCGCGACGAGATACGCGTGGTCGCCGGGAACCGCTTCGTTTGCGAAAGGAATCGCAAGCGGCGTGATGATCGCCATCGTGCCGTAGGAGGTGCCCGTCGCAAAGGACACAACCGCCGAAAGCACAAAGATAAAGGTCGGCAGAATGAAGGGCGGCGCGCTGTCTGAGAAGGATTTCACAAGGAACTGCGCCGCGCCAAGTCCGTCTTTGCCAATGCTTCCCGCAAGCGACCAAGCTAAAATCAAAATGACAAACGTAAACGCCAACGACTTCACGCCGTTAAGCCAAGCGCGAATCGCGTTCGACGCCGTAAGCTTGCGGAACGAAACGATCATGCAGAACGCGACGACGCCCGCAAGGAGCGCGGACTGGAAAATCGCGATCGACGCGTCGCCATGACCGATGCAGGCGCGAAAAGAATCGAAGGAAAAACCAAACGCCAGCGAGACGTCTTCCGTCGTTTCGCCCGCCGCGATCTTCGCGCGACCGGAAAAGTAAAAAAACACAAACGCCGAAATGACAAGAATGACGAGCGGGACGATCGCGTAGGTCGAATCAAACCAAAGAGAACGACGCGACTTAGGCGCGTCGTTAATTTCGAACCCGTCTCCCTCGGGGAGCTCGACAATCTCTTCGCCCGCCGCGTAAAGTTCCGCCTCTTCGCGATGAATGAGGCGCGAATCCATCTCGCGAAGAAGTCCGCGACGCGCCAGAATTTCCGCGTTCCGCATCGGACCAAATTCGCGAAGTGTTATCGCCGAAACTAGGACGAAAACGAGCGTCAAAATGTTGTAGAATCGAAACGGAATCGATTCGACAAAGAGCGAATACGGCGAAATATCGGTCAGCCCGGCGTCGGTCAGTCCCGAGGCGATGTAGGAAACTTCGGTGCCGATCCAAGTCGAAATCAGCGCGATTCCAGCGATCGGCGCGGCGGTCGAGTCGAGAATAAAAGCAAACTTCTCGCGCGAGGTCCCGCAACGATCCGTTATGGGACGCATAATTGGGCCGCGAATCTGGACGTTGGCATAGTCGTCGAAGAAGATGAAAAAACCGAGAATCCACGAGATGATTTGCGAACTCCTCGGTCCGCGCGCGAGTTTCGCAAGCGCCTCGGCGACCGCTCGAACGCCGCCGCTCGCCGTGATTAGTCCGACAAGCCCGCCGATCGCCCCGCACTGCAGAAGAACGCCGGCGTTCCACGGCTTCGCAACCGCGTCGCGCATCTGCTGCGCGCCAAGATCGAACGCCATGAAAAAAGCCGCGTTAAGATTTGTTTTCTGGAGCGCCAGCAAGAAAGTCGCGCTGAACACTCCGACCAGCAGCGAAACAACGACGTTTTTCGTTAGAAACGCCAAAAGAATCGCGATGACCGGAGGAAGAATCGACCAAACTTCGGTCGGCGACCAAAATTCGCTAAAAGAACCGTTCGAAGTCCAAGCCGCCGCGACCAGAAGGACGACGACTAGAAGGTAGCATAAAGGTTTAACGGCGCGTTTCATCATCTATCCGTTCGCTGACTCTTGACCGCAACGTCAAAAAATTTTTAGATTGTTAAATGCAAACGTCTTAGATCGGCGCCCGGAAAGGACAAATCGCCGATTTCGCGCTTCGCCGACTTCAAGACGTTTGCAAGGATTATAGAATCGCGACAAGGGCGCGTCAAGGAAAAACCTCTCTCTTGTATTTTACCTATCTTGCGCAAGCGGATTAACCGGCGCTCCGCGTTTTAATTTGAAAATACAAACTTCTCTTTTTGTCCAGAATCAATACAGCGAAAAGAAACGACCTTCCGATAAGAACGACGTCCCTCCCACACGACATGGGCGAGCGGCGACGTCGTCGACCGCCCGTATGCTAAACACGGATGTAATTAAGGCGTCATGGAATGAAAAGAATAATTCACTTAACCCCGCTGCTTTGTTCTATCGTCTTCGGCGGCGCGGCTGCGATGGCGGTTGATCTTGATTCTTACACCGGTCCCGCGCAGGGTCCGAAAGTCGCCAGCGCGATGCGTCCTTACGGCGAAGAAGCCGCCGCGTTCGGAGCGGAAGGGATCGTCGAGGAAGAACCGGAACCATGGCTCAGCGGAAGCATCGTCGGCTCGTGGGCTGATGGATTTGGCCAAGCCGGAAATCGCTGGAATCTCAATCAAGTGTGGATGACCATCCAGAAATCCGCCGATACGAATTTGCCTTACGACCTCGGCTATCACTTCGACGCGATCTTTGGAACGAATAATCTCCAATGCTCGGGCGACGGCGGTTTCGACGGCAAGTGGGGCGTCAGCGACGACGGATACGCGGCTTCGCTCTACCAGGCGTACATTGAAGGGAGCGTTGGTCAGCTCGTCGGCAAGTTCGGAAAGTTCGGCACGCCGATCGGTTACGAAAGCGTCGACGCTTCCGCGAATAATTTCGCCACTCATACGCACATGTTCAACAACGAGCCGGCGACGCACTCCGGCGCGCTCTTCACGTTGGCGCCGGGCGCCCCGCTGGAACTCAGCGTCGGACTCGTCGCGGGCTCCGACAACAGCTGGCAGAACTACCGAGGCGACTCGGGTCTCGTCTTTGGCGCTGCGCTCAATCTCGACGAACGATTCAAGATCACCTACGGAAGTGAACTTCTTCAGGTGCATAGTCTTCTCGGCGAGAACCGAACGGCTCAGAGTTCCGGATACTATGTTCTCGGCGGCGAGCCGATCGGCGACCAGAACGAATATCTCCAGAGCGTGACGGTTGAACTTGGTCTTTCCGATCAACTTTCCTATGCGTTCCAGACGAATTACGGCACGATGCAAGATCGCGAAATGAAAAAGCGTCGGTACGGTCAATACGGTTTCGCGAACTACCTGACCTACGCCTTCACGGACTGCTTCTCCGCGTCGGTTCGTTACGAGTACTACCTGCAACAGCTTAAACTGA
>CAMZHY010000493.1 GCA_947307005.1 uncultured Planctomycetaceae bacterium | reverse complement strand
GGAAAAGATTATCTCAAATCTCCATTCTAGTCTTTTTTTCTATTTTAAGATACAAAAACTCGAAAGAAACGAGATTCTCGGGAGCTTAGCGTCGTTCGGAACGGAGCAGTTCTTGAAGATGCGCTTCGCGAGCGTCCTCTTCGGGGGTCTTCTCTTCCTTCGAAAGGTCGGCGGCCGCGGAGATATTGGAAACGAGATACAGTTTAATCAAGCGGAATTCTTCTTTAGAGAGTTCCCCGTCGTCGTACATCTGAGTAAACTGCGCGAGAAGCTCCTCCGACGACGCCGTCTTGACGTCGCGACCGGAGCGACGAATCTTACCCAAAATATACCACGCGATCGCGGCGAAAATCGCCAGCCCGGTAAACGCGAGAATCAGTCCAGGAAGATGCTCCATGACGTCCGCCAAAGGGATTGAAGCGGCCCAAACCGCGACAATCCGCGCAATTATTCAATGAAAAGACGACGCCCCGTAAAAAGGAACGACAAGTCGATTTTACTTATCTTCTCTGTTTTACGCGACCGGAAACTTCTTAAAAAGAATAAAATTCCGCGTCATAATCGGTCGATTCGATACAACGCGTCATATGGACGCGTCGGCGAAGAAGATTCGTCGCCGGACGTAGAATCATTCCCTAACGCCGTCGGAGGTCGTTATGAAGTCTCGTTTATCGCCCTGTCGTCGCAGTCGTTTGAGCGCGGCGAAATTCGCGCGTTCAACGATCGTTGGACTCGCGCTGTTAGGCGCGACAAGCGTCGAAATGAGCGCGATTGGCGTCGATTCGGAACTCCACGCTCAAAGTATTATAAATAACGCGCGGTCGTCTGGCAATAACGCGATGAAAAGTTTTTCGGCGCCTTCGACCGCGCTTGACGCAAGTCCGATTATTGACGCGAAGCTCCCCGCGCCGAATGCGAATTCGACCGTCGTCGACGCGTCTCAATATAAATTCACGTTCTTCTTCCCTCAGAACGCCGACGCGAGCGAAATCACCGCGATCGATTTGCTTTGTTCTCCGGACAAGGGCAAGACTTGGCGCGACTGCGCTTCCGCGCTTCCCAACGACAAGAACAAGGAATTTCTCTTCCAAGCCCCGGAACCGGGAGAATACTGGTTCGTTTTGATGACAAGTTTCAAATCGCGGGAGCGTTCCTTTAGTTCGACGAAGGGGATGATCTTTACGCAAGGCGCGGCGGAAGATTCCTTTGCGCTTGCGGACGACGGAGAGCCGACGCTCGACGCGTCTCTCAACCTTGATTCGGACAATCTCGCGGAAATTTCCGATCTCTCCGCGCCCCCCGTCCTCCCGCAGAGCGGCGAGGAACTGCTCATCGACAACGCGTCCTACGCGGCGGAAGACGTTCAGCCTGAACTCACGACCCCGACCGCGCCTAAAATGGACGCGCCCGAACTCCAAGATATGCAGGCGCCCCCTGAGGAAACGACCCCGCGACCGGGCAAACTCCGCAACCTCTCCTTCGGGATTGGAAAGGGCTCCGGGAGTCTCCTCGTCACCGTTCGGTGGTTCCGACCGGAGGATCTCGACGCGAAGTACGCCGTCGACGTAAAGTCGCTGAGCGTCGAACGCGCCCCCGCCCCGACGGGCCCTTGGACGATTATCGCCGAAGACCTCGACGTCAACCAAGCCGGATATTCGTGGACCGCGACTCCTGAGGAAATGAAGCCGTTCTACGTGCGAACCGTCGCCCGAGACGGACAGGGAAACGTGTGGCGCGACGTCACGACCGCCCCGATGGACGTCAACCAGCCGGAAGTGCGTTCCGCGCTCGGTCCCGTCAAGACGCCCGCGCCCTTTACGGACGTCGCCAAGAGCGACGAATCCGCCGCGAAGACCGCCGCGTCGGAAAAGAAAACGACGATGATTCGCAACGCCGCGTCGGAAAGCGACGAGCCCGCCGACTCGGGCGCGAAGGACGACTCCGACGCCGCGGACGACCTCAAGAGCGAGAAGCGCGACGTCCGGCTCGTCTCGACCGTCGAACGTTCCCAGAGCAAAGCGAATTCCGTTCCGCGAGAGCGACCCTATATCCCCGCGCCGACCAACCCGAACGAGTTCCAGCTCAACCCGCTCTTCACGAAGGGTTTTTCCGTACTCTATCAGTCGTCGCAGGCGCGAACGGAGCCGTCGTCCGGAAAACGTTCGATCTTCACGCCCCCGCCTCGTTCGCCGCGCGGATCCTACGTGCGCCCCGCCGAAAGGAGATACTCGCCCAGAGAAATCGCGGCGGCGAGAATCGAGCAGGAGCGAAAAGCGTATCAGGAGCGGATTCAGTATAATAAAGAACATGAGATGGAGTCGTTCGAACAGAACCCGCAGCTCATGGAAGGGCGCATGTTCTACATGGACTCCAACGGCGAACTGACGACGACGCCGCCTCCGGAGATGCAGCAGGCGCTCGGCTATGGAACCAACATGGAGGCGCTCGGGTGGACTCGGGTCGATCAGGCGAACGGGCTCCAAGGAAACATGATCTCGACCCCCGCCGCGACGCCCGACGGAGAGCCGATCTACATGCCGAGCAACGCGGAAACGTACGACGCGAGCGCGCGATCCGGCGCCGCGATCTGGTCGAACGAGCAGTATCCTCAAGCGTCGAACCCCGGCTCGTCGCCCTTGAACAACCGCTATTCGGGCGACGCGAACGTCGCGCCGCAGGGAATGGGCGCGGTCCCGGGCATGGGCGGAACGGGCGCGCAGACGATTCCGCCGCAGTCGTCGTACTCGCCTTCAAACTACGGGACGGCGCCGCGCTACATTTCCAACGCGTCTTCGGCGCCGACGACGTCGAACTACGCCTTCCCGCCCCAGCCGCTCGTCTCGCATTGACGCGATTCAACGCGTCCGTCGTTTCGATAGGCGGCGGACGCGACGCCATTGCGGCCTCGTGAAATTCTGGCCGCGGCGTCTACGGGTTCTTTGCCGCGATTATTCGCGTTCGCGTCCAACGTCGCGAAAACGCGAATCGTCGTAGCGGACGCCGTAGACGCCGCGCC
>CAMZHY010000492.1 GCA_947307005.1 uncultured Planctomycetaceae bacterium | reverse complement strand
AACAGCCGTCGTGTCCATGGTCATGCCCGTGTCCGCCGCAACAGCCGTCGTGTCCATGGTCATGCCCGTGTCCGCCGCAACAGCCGTCGTGTCCGCGATCATGCCCATGACCGCCGCAACAGCCGTCGTGATCATGTCCATGCCCGTGACCGCCGCAACAGCAACCGTCGTTTTCTTCCTGTAGAGTCGCAACGAGATCGTCGGCGATCTTGGTCTGAAGCTCAATCGCAAGATTCAAATCGTCGAGTTTTTTCTTGAAGACGTCCTTACCGTCGCCCTTGCGCAGTTTCGCGCGGTTCTGGTACGCGGTCGCAAGTCCTTCGAGAAGCGGCAACTCGTCCGAATCGGACAGGTTGTCGAACGCTTCGATGATGGAGTCGTAGAGCGTGAACGCCGCCTCGTCGCGCTCAATCGTCATGAGGAGTCTCGCGCGCTCGAGCGACGCTTCGAAGAAATCGACGCAGGCGTCGCTTTCGCCGAGAATGACGCACTTGCGGTACGCGTCGCCCGCTTCTTTGAGAAGCGCAATCGCGCCTTCCGCGTCCTCGCGCGACCGAATCGGATTGACCGCCATGCTCTCGACGAGCGCGTCGGCGAGTTCGCGCCGATACTGCGTTTCGCCCCCATCCTCGACGAGCGCGCGGAACACGTTGATCGCGCCTTCGTAGGCCTCTCGCGCCTCCGCCGCCTCGGGGCGACCGAGATCGTCGTCGAGCGTCGAGCGAAGAAGCAGTCCTTTGGACATTTGAGCTTTCGCGAGGCAGTAGGGAACCTCATAGCGGTTATAGTCGGGGTCGGCGACGAGTTTCTTGAGTTCGGCGATCGTCTTGTCGAGAAGTTCAAACGCGCCGTTAGCGTCGCCGCGCGCGAAAATAATCGACGCGCGGTTCAGGTCGATTCCCAAATTATCGACCTGCGCCTCGCGATCCCCGAACTCGATCAGCCTGTCGTTCTCCCGCTGAGCGCGGAGGTATTCTTCGTCCGCCTTCTCTTCGTCGCCGTTTTCATAGAGCAATACGGCGTAGCTAAGGCGTCCCGCCGCGACTTTTTTGAGAACGTCGCGAGAGCATCCCCCGGCGTCAACGTAGTCGGAATACGCCTCAAACGCCTCCTCGTAATACCCGAACGCCGCCGACTCGTCTCCTTCCTCCTGCGCGCGCGCGGCGAGTCCAAGTTGAAGCGTCGTCAACTCGTCGGCGATTTCTCTCCGATCGTCGGTCGCGCTTTCAAGTTCCTCGCGCAACGCCTCGACGCGCGCGATCGATTCGCGCGTTTGCGCGTCGTATTCCTCGAAATCTTCACGCGAAACGCCAAAGTCAAACAAATCTTCGTCGTCAAAATCGCCGTCGTTTCCGTCGTCAAACGCCTCGTCCTTGACGGCGCAAAGACCCAACGCCGCAAAAAGCGCGCCAAACGACGCGAGCCACGCGAACAAAGATAACGTCGATAAATCGATAAGAGCCGGCGTCGTCATTTCTATATTCTCTCCGTTCGTTTCTATCTTCCCTCAAAGTTGCAGACGGCTCGTCGCGCGCTCGCGGCGCAGTCCGTCCGCCAAACCTCCGTCCCAGATTTTAACAGAACAATAGACTCGTCGCAAGCGCCGCAAAGAATCCCTTTGGCAAGACGTTCGAAATAAATCATTTCATGTCGCGAAAAATTTCCACAATTTTCAAAAAAACAACCAATTGTTGCGAAACTTTCACGAAAAAACGGGGTTAAAACGGCGTCAGGGTGTATTTTTTCCCTTGACGCTCCGTTCGAAGGCTCGTCCCGTCGTATATGACGACGATTGTTCAAGGCGACGTCTGAAATAGTTTTTTTTCGTTGGAGTTTGCTCATGAGAAGTTCATTCAATCGTAAGATGCGAGGATTCACGCTGGTTGAATTGCTCGTCGTCATCGCCATCATCGGCATTCTTATCGGACTGCTTCTGCCTGCGGTCCAAGCGGCGCGCGAAGCGGCGCGGCGCATGCAGTGCACAAACAACCTGAAGCAGTGGGGGTTGGCGGTCCACAACTACGTCGACGCCAACAACAACTACCTGCCGCTCGGCGCCACGATGGGCGACTCCATGAGCCGCGTCGGCATCGACAAGCGCTGCACGTGGGTTCCGCGCATGTACGGCTATATCGAACAGGCCTCGCTCGCGAACCAGTATGATTTCAAACTTCACTTCTACCAGTATCCGAACAACCAAGAAGGCAATTCCAGCCGCAATCCGATCGCCTGTGAAAGCGCCAAGTTCCCCACGCTCTACTGCCCGAGCGACAAGGTCAACAACGAAATCGCTCCTTCTCAGACGTACGGTCGCGCCCGTTCCAACTACGTCGGATGCTACGGCTATCGCGCCTACTATCACGGCGACGAGATTCCGGATCAGCACAAAGCGCTTTACACGTCCTTTGAAGGCGCGTGCTTCTATTTGAGCAAGTTCGTCACGCTTTCGAACGTCGTCGACGGAACCTCCAACACGCTCCTCTTCTCCGAAGTCCTCACCGTCGACTCTCCCGTCGACGCCGACAAGCGCGGCGACGTCTACAACGACGAGCGAATGGCCTCCGGGTTCTCCACGTATCTGACCCCGAACTCCACGACGCCCGACGCCATGTACTCCGGTCAATGCCCCGATATTACGGAGTCTGCGGGTAGCAAAGACAAGGCGCGTCCGTGCGTCGAAGTCGCAAGCACGGAATATTCCGCGGCGCGCAGCCGTCACTCCGGCGGCGTCAACGCCGCGCTGGCGGACGGGTCCGTTAGGTTCTACTCGAACACGATCTCTTCCGAAGTCTGGAAGGCGCTCGGTTCGACCAAGGGCGGCGAGACCGTCGCTTCCAACTGATCCGCAGTAAAAACGAGGATTCGCCCTATGCGCGTTCCTCATCCTTACAAAGCGTCGGTAACGCGCCGAATTCCTCGCGTCTTACCGGCGCTTTTCTCACTTTGCAAACTTGGAAGGTTCGTCCTATGAAAAGTAAACTATTCGCGATTCTTGCGATTCTCTCCTTAGTCTCCGT
>CAMZHY010000491.1 GCA_947307005.1 uncultured Planctomycetaceae bacterium | reverse complement strand
TTATCAAATCCCAAAGCAATTCCCCACGCCCAACACGCCTAACCTTGCGATATGCATTCCGAGCGTCGGCACGAAAGGATTTTCGGCTTTTATAACTAACGAGATTCCCGATCTTGAAATTCAACGCGCAAGCCAATGCTTCCCCCTCTACTATTACGAGTCGGCGGCGGACTCGATTTTAGACGCTTCGAGCGAGAAGGTTATCGACGGTTACGTCCAGCGGAGCGGGATTTCGGACGCGATGCTGGCGGAATGTCGGGAGCGATTTGGGGACGAGGTTGCGGCGGAAGACGTGTTCTTTTACGTTTACGGGGCGTTGCATTCGCCGGAGTATCGGGCGGAGTATGAGAACGAGTTGAAGAAGGAGCTTGCGCGGCTCGATTTGCCGAAGAGTCGGGCGGACTTCCTGTCGGTTTCGGCGATTGGTCGCGAGCTTGCGGACCTGCACGTGAACTATGAGACGGGCGTCTCGACGATCCCGACCCGTTCCGGGCGCCCCCACAAACTGCCGGAACCTTACGAGTTGACGGTTTACGACAACACGCCCGAAGACGTCGACGACGCGACGCGCTATCGAGTCGACGCGAAGATGAAGCTCGGAACGCGGAAAGAGAAGGTGGAAGGAACGGATCGCGAGACGAAGGTCTTCGACGGGACGCTCAAATATAACGACCATATCCTCGTCACGGGAATCCCGACGGACGCGTTCCGTTACGTCGTAAACGGTCGTTCCCCGCTCGAATGGCTTGTCGAACGCTACTACCGCAAACAGGACAAACCCTCCGGCATAGTCGACGACCCCAACCTCTGGAGCGACGACCCGAAATACATTTTCAACCTCGTCCCGCGCCTCGTTTCCGTCGCGCTCAGAACGAACGAACTCGTCGGCTTGTTGCCTCAAGGGTAATAAGGCGGGAACGTTCCGGCGAAGCGTGACGCGAGTTTGATCGCGCCGGGTCGGAGTCGGGCGTTAAGGAGAGATTAAAATCCGCCGCCCCCTTTCGGAGACGACGGACCCAAGGAGTTACGCGGGGCGGAACGGCGTTATTGCTGTTCCGCGTATGTCCACATCGTGTCGAAGACGGCGAGGTAGGCGCGGTCGCGAATCGTTCCGTCGTGAGCGGCGGGCTTGAATTTCGCGTAGTCGATCGCTTCTCCTTCGCCCTTGAGAATCTCGCCCCACTTCTTGCGGTCGAAGTCCATTCGCAACGGATAGTCGCCGTCGGGCGTCCGCACGACCTTCGGCTCGACCCCGTACGTCTTGCAAAGACGCTCTAAATCGCCCTCAAATCGCGCCCGAACGTGAATCAGATTCTCGTCGTTGTAATTCTGAACCGCGCTGAAAAAACCGTGTTTCGAAAAAAGCCACATATCAAAATCTCCTTATTCAAAAAGCGACAAAACGCTCTCATATATGCTCGCTCCCACGAGCAACAGCGCCGAAAGGATAATGAGCGCCACGATCGCAATGAGAATGATCCCAATCCCGATCAAGACCCATGAACATCCCTTCGCCCAATCGTCGCCCGAAAGGACGAACGGCAACGCCAGTAAAAATAGCAAAAAGAGCGACATTGTCTCGTTCCTTAAACGTTCCGCTACAAATCCACAGGTTCCGGTCGACTTTCGACGTCCGCAACGACGTTTATTTTACTCGGCGTCTTTTTTTTCCCAATAATTTTCGCCCCCCTTTTTTTGGATCCCGCCAGCGCGCGGGCGCTGGACCCCGGTATTCGCCTCATGGCGCGAGATAACGCTTGGGCGCGAACTGGCGAAAACTCTAGGTCCGCGCTCGTTGGCGCGGACGCCGGATTCGAATAATAAGGTCGCAACAAGGCGCCGTTTGAAGCGCGTCCACCGCTGAGGGGTTATTCGCTCTTCGCGTCGCGGGCGCTATTTCTTTTCTAGCTCTTTAATCATTCTGATCCGTTCGTATCCGGTCGGCTCGACGGTAAAGCGTTCGGCCTCCCGATAGCCGCAGCGGAGAAAATTCTTGACGCTTGCGGCGTTGTGCGGCGAAACCGTTCCTACGGCGTATGTCGAGCCGTTGCCGCGCGCCCATGTTTCCAGTTCGGCAAAGAAAAGCCGCTGGAGCCCGCGACCGCGAAATCTCGGCGCGACTTGGATCAGCTTGACGTAGACGACGTTACGCGGCGAAGCGTCGAAATCCGAGATCAACGCCCGGAATTTCTGTCGCGACTCCCCGCGATACGTCGCAATCCCAAATCCGACGAGCTCGCGGTCCCGCGTCCGCAAAACGAACGCGCGGGATTCCCGGTCGTCGAAAAACGCCCGGAACTCTGCGGACGTCTCCCTCGCAAGGCATAGCTCCGGCGTCCCGGCGCGGTCAAGCTCGCGCGTCACGGCGGTTCGGAGCCGCAGACAGTCGTCGGCGTCGTCGCGGACGCCCGACGCGAGCGTCGCGCCGGGCAGGATTTCTTGCAGCTGTTCAAGCGTCATGTTCGCGTTCCCTCCTTTGTCGGTCTCCAAGTCGGAAGCCCTCCGAATTATAACCGCGCGAACTCGACGTGAAAAGCTCTTGATTAAGCGTCGTCGCCAGCGCGCAGACGCCAACGCGCGGGCGCTGGACCCCGGTATTCGCCTCATGACGCGAGATAACGCTCAAGCGCGAACTGGCGAAAACTCTAGTCCGCGCTCGTTGGCGCGGACGCCTGATTCGAATATTCTTAGCGCCAACGCGCGGGCGTTGGATCTCGGTATTCGCCTCATGGCGCGAGATGACGCTTAGGCGCGAGACGGCGAAAACTCCAAGTCCGCGCTCGTTGGCGCGGACGCCTGATTCAAATATCCTTCGCGCCAACGCTTTGCCCCATTGACGCCGCCGATTCGCAACGTTATACTCGGCGTGCGGAGGGTTGTTCCTATGGCTAAAAAGAGATCAAACGTCAATCGCGAGTACAAAGATCGCCTCTTCAAATTTCTTTTCGGCTCGCCTTCACGCAAAGCTTGGGCGCTAAGCCTATACAACGCGATGAACGGCTCGCATTATACGGATGAGAACGCGCTTGTGTTCAC
>CAMZHY010000490.1 GCA_947307005.1 uncultured Planctomycetaceae bacterium | reverse complement strand
TCGCGCGATAAATAGGCGTTTGCAATACGCCGCCCATAGAAACGCGAAGAGCCCGTCGCGAAAAGGGATCGCAACACTTTTCGCCCAGAATGACCGCTTCCGCGTCAAGCGCCGCCGCGCATCGAAAAACCAACCCCAGATTGTCGGGTTTAGACGCGTCCGGCAAAACGATCCAAGCGCGACGACGCGAGGTTTGGGTGAAAGGCTCGCGATCCCTTCGTGAAATCCCCGCAAAAAAACGTTCAAACCCCTCTACGGCAGTCGGAAGTTCCCTCCGACGACCTATCGCTAATATTCCCCGACTAAACTCAAATCCCACCAAAGAATTGAGGGCTGTTCGTTCTTCGACGAAGTAAATCGGAACGCCGTCGGGAACGAGTTCCAAACAACTTTCAAGTCCTTCCTCTCGCGTTATTAAGACGGATTCCACGTCAAAAGGAGATCGCAACAAACGTTCGACGACCAAGGCGCCTTCGGCGACAAAAAGGGATTCGCCCCGAAGCGTCCGTTCTTTCAAATTACGATAACCGCTCAGACGCTCGTCGTCAAAATCGTCTACTTTAAGGATACGCGAATTAATCCCCAAGTCCACTTCAACCTCCGATTCTGACTGGATAAACGCGTCGTTTTATCAAAAGCGTCTGCAATCGACTAATTGCGCCGCTCATTGTACACGACGAGAACCGCGTTTCAACTCATCTGCAATATTTAAGTCATTGACGCTTTGGAAGTCGCGTCCTATCGCACGTTCTGAAAGACCCCGTATATGGCGCGCAAGGGCGTTTTTCGGGTCGTCGCGGAGTATTGAGTCGCACAGAGTAATCGCTTTTCCGAACATTTGGCGACGATACCACGTCGCCGCAAAATATGCCCGCGTATCAACCGAACGGGGATCTAAAAGGTACGACGTTTCAAAATCCGCCAACGAGTCGTCTGTTCGTCCAAGCATGAGTAGGGCAATTCAGCGAAGCGCATAACCTTGAGACGCCAACGCTTCGGCGTTTGTCGCTATCAATCGATCGCAACTTTTCTCGGCGTCGCTAAAACGTCGCGCGTCAATTTCGAGAACGCAACGCGTCAGCATTACCGCCGTCGGCGCGCAACCTAAGTCAACCTGCCGATCAAGCGTGGCAAGCGCGTCGTCGAACCTCCCTAATCCTCGGTAAATGCGAACGAGTTCTTGGGAAATACTTAGTTGATCGGGAGCCAGTTCCCAAGCTTTTTTAAGGGAAGCAAGCGCGTCGTCTAAGCGTCCAAGGCGTCGAAAAGTCGCGCCTCTGCCCAACCAAAGTCTTGCGTCGCGGGGAGAAAGACGTAAAGCTCGATCAAACGCGTCAATAGCCCTCGCATTTTCGTTCCTCTTGAGAAACCTTGACGCCAGAGCGCTCCAAAAGAGAGGCGTCAGGTAACAACGGATGAAAAGCGCTAAAACCAACGCAAGACAAATCGCAATTCCCCAACGATCCCCAACTAAGGCGACGTTCCAAGTTTCTATCTTCAAAGCGCTGATGAAAACCATGCTTGTTCAACCGCTCAATCGTGAGACGTCCTTCAGCCTTTGGACTTACTTAGCTCGGCAAAGACCGTCAATCAAACATGAGTTTACCCTCTGATAGTGCTTTTAAAAGATATAAACCGTTTCTTTAAAAAAAGAACTCGGTTTGTACGGTAAAACGACGATTAATAGAACGCGTGACTTGCGCTCGATATGCTTTGAATAAATCCTATAAAACTACAGGGGGTATTATCGTATGTCTGTCGACCATCGCAACTCGGAAATTGCGGAACTCAAAGAAAAGATCGCTCAACTTGAAAAGGCATTAATCGACTCGCAAACGCTTTGCGCCGTCGGTGAACTTGCGGGGACAACCGCTCACGAATTCAATAACATTCTCACCTTAACAATCAACTACGCTCGCATGGGACAGCGTCATCAGGACGCCGAAACTCGCGACGAAATGTTCGACAAGATACTGGAGGCGTCCAATCGCGCGGCAAAAATCGTCAAGGTTGTCCTCGGTCTTGCGAGAAATAGAAAACCTGGGAAGGAACCGACAGATCTTAAAGAACTCGTCGAGGCGGTCCTATTGCTCCTCGATCGCGAAATGACAAAATACAGAGTCTCTATCGAGAAAAGATTTGAAGATACGCCGCCTGTTCTTGCCAACGGCAATCAGATACAGCAGGCGCTAATCAATCTTCTCGTTAACGCGCGTCAAGCAATGCCAAACGGAGGAACTATCGTCGTAAAGTTACAACGTTGCAAAAACGCGCCCAACTATGCGGAGATTGTCGTACGCGATAACGGATCGGGGATTCCTAAAGAAAAATTACCGCGTGTTTTTGATATGTTCTACTCAACCAAAAAAGGACCTGACGCTACGGGTAAGGGAGGTTCCGGACTGGGACTGTCAACCTGTAAACGTATTGTTGAAGAACACGCCGGCAAAATTCGAGTTGAAAGCGCCGTAGGAAAGGGAACCGCTTTTACAATCCGTCTTCCCATTGCCAAGGAAGAGAACAAAGCGTGAGTTCCCAATCGAAGAACGTCCTAAAGCGAGACGCTAGAAAAAAGCATTTTTTTTGAAAGACTGGTTGGAAAACATCGAGAGAGAGGTTATACTTGGAGAGAGGTCTCTCCGGCCGCTTGAAACGCTGTTCGAGCGACTAGAGGGTTTCCGCGATAGGTTGGCCGTCATCGTTCAGGCGTGGCGGCTGTTTATTGGTTTGTGAGAATCATTGGGAATCCGATGTCAAAGTTCTTGTGCATTTTCTCGACGGCGATCTCCGCAATTCTGTTCTTGGTCTTTGTTCTCGACGTCGCGGCGGGGGTTCCGTTTAAAAAAGCCAACCCCTTGTTTGATATCATTTTCATCGTCGCAATGCTTGGAATTGCCGCGCTCAGCGTCCTTTGTCTTCTCAAGCAGAAATAAACTCCGTCGCGACTGTGATAGACAAGAAAACAGACAGACAACGACGACGGTAGAAAAAGAGTTCCTCCAAAGATGCTGCGACCAGGAACCTGCCGCTGCGAGAAGAGTGACCGCGC
>CAMZHY010000489.1 GCA_947307005.1 uncultured Planctomycetaceae bacterium | reverse complement strand
CTCGTTTTTTCGAGGATGTAAGATGCGCGTTTTTATTCTAACAACTCTAATCTCGATCCTTGCGGTCTCGTCCGCAGCGGCGAAAATTTGCCCGCGCTGCGGGCGCGATCATCTTCCAGACGATCCGCCGAAAACGGAAAAGGAAGAGCTGAAAACGGAGGACGCGAAACAGGAAGAGATCTTCCTTTCCGTCTCTCGTGATCGTTTCTCGACGAGCTACGTCGAGATCGCGGACGCCTGCGACAAGATCCTCGACCGTCTCGAAGTGAGATACGGGAAACCGCGCGTCTGGAAGTCTTTTCCGATTTATTTTAAAAGATACACGGGAAACGGGATCGCCGGATATACGCAGTACGACGGCGGCGTCGTTCGCGAGGTTGTCGTTTATGAAGATCTGGACGTCGCGATCGGCGGCACGCTTGATCATGAACTGACCCACGCGTTTTTCTTTTACCTTCTAAATTCGAATTTCGACCTCTTTTTGAATGAAGGGCTCGCGCAGAATTCGGAATATCGACGGCGGGAAAGTCTGAGGCAGACGGTATACCGGCGATATTCAAACGGCGAATTCTGGGACATTTCAAGGTTATACGGACGCAATTCTTACGACGGCTCGCTCTTGATTTATCATGAAGGCTTTTCCGTCGTCGACTTCCTGATCGCGCGCGGAGGCTCGCTCTGGATCGCGGCATTCCTCGACGAGCTCGTCAAGACGAACGACGTCAACAAGACGCTCGAGCGATTCTACGGATATAAGAATCTCTCCGAGCTCCAAACGGCTTGGAAAGACTACATAGACAACGGACAAGACAGACAAACAGTAAAGGCGATAAAATGAAAGAGTTAAAGATTATTATTTTCGGAGCGGCGACGATCTTCTCGTCCTCCGCTTTTTGCGCGGACGACGACGCGGTCACGCTCGTCTATCCGACCCCTGCGGCGTCGATCGAGCTCGACGAGTCAACGCCACAAAAGCGCGCCACGCCCCCTGTTCGCGAAGAATCCGAATTCGATCCAGTTACTCCGCTGGGTCAAATTCAAGCGGTTCGCGGCGCTCTGGAACGAATCGAAGCTGCGCAGGAAGAGGTCAAGACGGAGATAAAAAAGAGCGCAAGGACGATCTCCGACGACGACGCTTTTCTTTCGAAGTTCAATAATCTTTTTCCGCTTCTGGAACGCGGAGCGAACGACTCCGAGAAGATCAAGACGGACGTCGATCAGTTGATGAAAACGACGGACGGAATCGGCGCGAAGATCGACTCGCTCGCTAAAACGACGGAAAACTTGAGGGTGACGGTCGAGGCGGCGCAGAAAACCGCGGCGTCGATCGAGAAGATCAGGACGTCGCGCTGGACGGACTACGCGGTCGTCGCGATCCTTGCTCTCGTTCTTCTTCAGCTTCTAGGCAAGGCGGGAGCCGTCGCGATCAAGGCGTTTCAAGCGTCAAGGGAACGGCTCGACGCGCGCGTCTACGAACTCGCGGAACAACTCGTCAAGTCGAAAGCCGCGAAAACTACAACGAAAAAAACAGAATGATAAGAAGGAGATTTTAAATGAACTACCCACAGCAAATCTACACGCTCGACAACGACAAGCCGAACGTCGTCGTCATCACGCTTCAGGCGTCGAACGTCGACGGCGAGCCGATTCTCGCGTCTCAGATCGAAGCGGCGCGGAACGCGGCGGTGTCCGTCCTCGAATTGCTGGGAGCGGAAGTCGCGAATAACTCGACCGTTTTCACGCTCGATAAATCGAAGCGCGAAACCGTCTTGCGCGTCGACGTTTCGACGGACGAAAGCGACGTAGAAGAAGAAACGGACACGGACGAAAACGCGGAAAACTGAGGGGTAAGATATGGCTACTCTTACGGTAACGACAAACGCGGATAGCGGGACGGGCTCTTTGCGTCAAGCGATTGCGGACGCGGCTAACGGGGACACGATTGTCTTTGATTCGACCGTGTTTCCAGCTGGGCAAACTACGGCAATTCCGCTGGCTTCTATTCTTTCGCCGAAAAAGAATCTTACAATTAACGGAGGAGGTCGTGTTGCACTTTCCAATCAAGAAAACGGTAGTGTGTTTAATTTGTATTCTTCCAATCAAGCTCTCGCGATTCTTGGATTGACGTTTCACAACTCCTCATCCGCGATTTATCACAGTGGTCCGTATTCTGCTTCTTTAGACCTCACAGATTGCATCTTCACTAACAATAAAAAAGCCATGTATGCCAACTCAGCAAATTTCACGCTGACAAATTGTGTTTTTTCCGGCAACTCAGCCACCGACGGCGGCGCGGTGACGTTCTCGAATACCGCTTCTACTACGCTGACAAATTGTGTTTTTTCCGGCAACTCAGCCACCGGCGGCGGCGGCGCGGTGGCTGTGAGTAATGCAGGAGCAAGAGTTGTTAATATTACATTCGTAAATTGCGTATTTACTGGTAATAGTGCATCTTATGGGGTTGATATTTACGCGAGAGGCAACTCTGAAGCAAACTTGACTCTGAACTTTGCTGGCGGTAATACTCTTTCTGGAGGCCTTTATGCGCAAGGGGGAAATTCGACATATAAAGCAAAGCTAAATTACTCAGGTTATAACGGAATCGGAGAATATAAAACTTCTTCGAACACTTCACAGAAGGCTACAATTTCCGGCTCCGGCTTCCTCGCTCTACCGTCAAACGCGTCCATTACGCTTCCAAACACAATTACCAGAACGGTCTACGGAGCTGGCGTTTCCAATCTTACTCACAATAATCTGACACTCAGCTGGTCGTCTACAGATTCGACGAAAAGCGTACTATTAGAGAAGCAAAACGGCGCAAACTGGGACACGGTTTCAACTTCTGCAACTTCCCCAGACACGGTATTAAGCGAAGGAACCTATAGAATCTGGGACGGCGCGACCTTCTTAACGGAGTCGGTTGTTATCCCCCAAACCCTAGTCGTCACAAACACAAACGACAGCGGCTCTGGCTCTTTACGCGCCGCTCTGGCAAGCGCAAGAGCCGTGGACACAATTACTTTCGACCCATCTTTGAGCGGCTCGAC
>CAMZHY010000488.1 GCA_947307005.1 uncultured Planctomycetaceae bacterium | reverse complement strand
CTCATCGGCGACGTCTACAACGCGCTACGCGAAAACCCGTAAACGCCGTCGGAATAGAGTCAAAACCCTTTGCTTTAACTGCTTGCAAGGTCCAAATTACATACGTTACTTTCTCACCGACGCCCTGATTCATGCGCAAACGTTCGTATTATAAAGCCGCAAGACATTTTTCGCAATATTTTCGCGACTCTATCCTGTAAACCGAACCGACGACGTCCCGTTTCCCCAGTTTGAAACGAGCAACGCCCGTCCCCGGCCGCGGGAACGGGCGTTTTTCATGTTATCGTCAGTCGCGAGGCTGAACGGGGTCAGTCGGCGATTTTCGCTTTGAACTCGTCGGAGTTGCCTTTAAGTTCGGGCGCGTACATTCCTTCGATCGTCGTCGGGAGCGCGGAGAAGGTTCCGGGCGTTTCGGCGCGGAGCCGATACGTTATGACGGAGCGTCCCTGCGGGAGATTCGAGACGAAGAAGCAGACGAACGCGTCGCGGAACTCGACGTAAGAGGAGAGCCCCTGGAAGTAGCGGTATCCGCTGCGAACGTCGACCGGCTCCATGCCCGCCGCCTTGAAGTCGCGGATCATGATCGATTCGTAATCGTTCTTCGAATCGACGATCAGCTCGATCTCGACGAGGTCGCCGGACTTGATTTCGTCGCCCGACTTGACAGGCTCCTTGTCGTACTGCTCGACGCGCTGGCTGACCGCCTGACCGCGACCGCCTTCGACGGTCGTCGTCGCGTCTTTCTTCAGCGTCAGCTTATAGACGTTGCGCTCCGCTTTGACCTCGAGCCCCGACTTCTCGATCGGATCCTCCAGCGTGAAATACTGGAAGTACGCGTTGCAGTAGAGCGGCCCCTCGCCCTCGACGGTCCAGCCGACCGTATGCTCGCCCGTGTCGAGCGCCTCGAGAGGAACCTCGACGGTTCCGTCGATATCGAAGAGCGTCTCCGGCGTATACTCGACGTTCGCCAGCGGCTTGCCGTCGAACGTCACGACGACCTTCTGGTTCGCCTTGAGCTCGTCGGTCTTCGACAGGTACTCCGCGAACGCCTCGACGCAGACCGCCGTGTCGCGCGTGGAGTTCCAGTACGTCGCGTGCTTGCGATTGTTGAGGAGATACTTCACGAGGCGCGGCGCGTCCGTCTGAAGCCCGAGCTTCTCGAGAAGCGCGTCGGGCGCCCCTTGGAGCGCTCGCAGATAATACGCCTGCGTCTCGAACTCGGAGCCGAACCACGACCACCATCGCCAGCCGCCGCGATTCAGATCGAGCCAGACCGTCTGGTTCTCGTCGTCAACGACGCGGCGTTCCATAATGATCCGGAAGATCGTCTCAAGTCGCGCGAGCGCGGAGTCGTCGAGGGACGGCTCTTTTTCAAGCGCGAGACCGTAAGTCGCGAGCGTGTAGAGCTCTAGGTTGTTTTTCGCGTCCCAGAGCAGCTCTTTCATGACGGCGTGAACGCGCGCGGCGTCGCCGCCGACGCCTTCGCCGTAGTCGGCCTTATCATAGTCGACGTCGGTCTTCTGGAATTCCGCGGGCGTTACTCCCAGTTCCGTAAGCGCGTAGTAGACGAAGGCGTCTTCGTCGTCGGCGCGCTCCTTCCAGTCTTGCCAAGAGGCGTTCCGCTTCTGTTCGTCGGTCCAGACCATGCCGCGAATGACGCGCAGTCCCTGCTGACGCTCGTAGTTCGTCAGCCACTGGATTCCGCGCGCGATCGCGTTCGCGTCGACCTCTTGATCGCAATCTTGAGCGATCTTGAGCCCTCGCGTGATGAGCGCGGTCAGTCTCGGAGACGAAACCTCGCCCACGCCGGAGAACCAGCCCCAGCCTCCGTCGCCGTTCTGCATCGACTGAAGCTTCTCGACGCCCGCGGCGACGAGATTTCGCGTCTCCGCCGTGTCGAAGATCGGGTCTTTGCGCGTTCCCCGATCGCGCCATTGCGCCGCGCGTTCCGAAGGATCGCCGATCTCTTGCGCGTTGAGATTCGCGCGCTTCTCCGCGATCGACTCAAGGTCGACGCCCAGATCGATCAGCGCCCTCTGCGCGACGACCGCGGGGAGGAAACGGTTGAGCGTCTGCTCCGTGCATCCGTAAGGATACTCCGTGAGATACGGGATCGCGTCGAGAATCGCGCCCGCAAGCGTCGGCGAGAACCGAACGGTCAGTTGCGAGGAGTCTTCGCGACGTTCCGCCGGAATCTTGAACGTAAAGTTCGTTTCGCGCTTGACGTTATCCGGATCGCTCTTGCGAGGAGGAACGAGCCCGGAGAACGGGATCTGGCGATCAATTCCGTGTTCGTTGACCGTAATCGTATCCTGAATCGCGTCGGACTCTCCTTCGGCGAGCGCCTTCATGAGAAGCGTAACCTCGCCCGTCGCGACGGCGCGAACCGTCCATTCGACGCGCCGACGGTCGTTCGGCGCCACGACGACGTCGGCGACGCTCGGCGCGCCGTCGTCAAGGACGAGCGCGGGCGTTTCGCCGGCGTCGGGGAATTCCAGCCCGACCTTGACCTTCTTCTCCTCGTCGGCGTAGTTGTGAACGATCGCGGAAAGAACCGCTTCGTCCCCTCGAGTGAGGAACCGAGGCTTCTCCATGCGGAGGATGAGATCCTTCGTGGTCACGACGGTCGATTCGCCGGAGCCGACCCTCAGACCGTCGCCGACGGACCACGCGGCGATCTTCCACGTCGTGAGGTTGTCGGGCATGTCGATTTCGACGTCGACAACGCCGTCGTCGTTCGGGACGAGATCGGCGACCCAGTACGCGAGATCGGCGAGGTTTTTACGAATCTGCGGCTCGGCGAAGGACGCTTCGTCGCTCGACTCCGCTTCCGCGCCGTTTTCGAGCGACGAGGCTTCTTCTTTCATCATCGGGGCGGCCGCCGGCGCGGCGAGCGCTTTCGCTTCCATTCTCGCCATCATCGGCGCCGCGGCGTCGGCGACGGCTTCTTCGGCGACTTCCATATCGTCGAAGGCGGCGTCCGCCATCGCGTTCATTACCATGCCGCCTCCCATGCCGCCCGCCATCGCGCCCATCGGGGCGTTAAAGGCGCG
>CAMZHY010000487.1 GCA_947307005.1 uncultured Planctomycetaceae bacterium | reverse complement strand
ACCAGATTCTCCCGGACAACTCGCCCTTCTACAACATTCCGCAAACGTCGAAGGAGCTGGGCACGGTGATTAGCGACTGCTACGCGCTCCACGGACGCAGCGCGACGATCGACCTTCTCGATCGCATGATGCGTCTCGGGTTCGAAGAATCGACGCGCAGCGGTCTTTCCTTCTCGACCGACGACCTTATTACGCCGAAAGAGAAGAAAGGGATTCTCGATAAAGCCGACGTCGAAGTTCAAACGCTCTGGAACACGTTCAACGAAGGCGGTATGGGCGAGGAAGAGCGTTATTCGAAGTCGCTCGACGTTTGGACCCGCGCGAACACCGAAATCACGGAAAAGATGATGGAGACGTTCCGCAACGACGTCTACAAGCCGGAAGAGGTCGCTAGAAAGGCGGGCGACGTCAAGCGCCGCAAACCCGGTTACGTCAATCCGGTGTATCTTATGTCGTTCTCGGGCGCGCGCGGCGGCACGGAGCAGATTCGTCAGCTCGCCGGTATGCGCGGTCTTATGTCGAAGCCGAACGGCGCGCTCATCGAGACGCCAATTAAGGCGAACTACCTCGAAGGACTCTCCGTGCTGGAGTACTTCTCGGCGACTCACGGGGCGCGTAAAGGTCTTTCGGACACGGCGCTCAAGACGGCGGACTCCGGTTACATGACGCGTAAGCTCGCCGACGTCGCGCAGAACTGCGTCGTTACGGAAGAGAACTGCCACACCTCGAAGGGGATCATCAAGCAGGCGGATCCGAAGAACAACATCAAGCTTTCCGATCTGATCGTCGGGCGCGTCGTTTGCGACGCGGTCACGAACCCGATTACGGACGAAGTCATCGTTCCGAAGGACGGGCTCGTCACGCCGGAAGTCGCGAAGAAGATTCAGGAGGCGTTGCCGAATCTCCGCAGTCTCAAGGTGCGCAGCCCGCTGACGTGCGAAGCCGAGCGCGGCGTCTGCTCGCTCTGCTACGGAATGGACCTTTCAACCCAGAAGCTCGTCGAGGAAGGATTGGCGGTTGGAATCATCGCCGCGGAATCGATCGGCGAACCTGGCACGCAGTTGACGATGCGTACGTTCCACGTCGGCGGCGTCGGTCAGCACACGGCGGAAGAAAGCGAACTTCGCACGAAGTACTCCGGCGTCATTCACTTTAAAGACATTGACGTCGTCGAAACCAAGGACGAAAAGGACGAAACCGGCGCCACGAAGATTCTCCGCGTCCTGAGCGTTAAATCCGGCGGCGGCATAAGCATTTGCAACCGTCGCGGTCAGGCGCGCGAGACCTATCAGCCGCCCGAGGGCGCGATTCTCACCGTCCGAGAGGGCGAAAACGTCGCCGAAGGCGCAACGCTCGCGACCTTCGATCCTCACAGCAAGCTCATCATGGCGCGCGCGGCCGGTCACGTTCGCTTTACGGACGTCGAAATCGGCGTGACGGCGCGAGAAGACGATCAGGAATCCACCGGTCGCAAGCGTTTGACGATCCTCGACCTCAAGGGCGACCGTCATCCTCGCGTCGAGATTGTTTCTTTTGACGGTCAGAAGACCGACGGCGGCAACAACCTTCCGAGTAAAACGACGCTCTTCGTCCGCGACGGCGACGTCGTCGACCGCGGCGCCGCGATCGCGAGCATTCCGAAAGCGGCGGGAAGTTCCTCCGACATTACCTCCGGTCTGCCGCGCGTTACGGAAATCTTCGAAGCGCGACGTCCCAAGGATCCCGCCGTTATGTCGCAAATCGACGGCGTCGTGGAGGTTCTCGAGAACAAGCGTCACGGCAAGCAGATCGTCCGGGTAAGCAAAGAGGTCAACGGCGAGACGAAGACGGTCGAGCACGAGATTCCCAAGGGCAAGCGTCTTAGCGTCTACACCGACGACGAAGTCGTTAAAGGCCAGCCGCTCACCGACGGATGGCGCGCCCCGCAAGATATCCTGGCAATCTGCGGCGAGATTGAAGTTCAACGCTATCTCGTCGAGGAAATCCAGAAGGTCTACCGCGGACAGAACGTCTCGATTAACGACAAGCATATCGAGATTATCGTTTCTCAGATGCTTCGACGCGTTCAGATCACGGACGGCGGCGACACGACGCTGTTGCGCGGCGACACGGTGGACCGGTTCGAACTGCGACGTCAGAACAACGAGCTCAAGGGATGCGTCAAAGTCGTCGATCCGGGCGACACGCCGTTCCGCGAAGGGGAAATCGTCTCGAAGATCGACTTCGACGCGCAGAACGCGATGCTCGCCGAATCGAATCCGGAAGCGCGTCCAGCCGTGTACGCCGTTCCGAAACCGGCAAACTGGGATCCTATGATTCTCGGCGTCTCGAAAGCGGCGGTTCAGAGCGATTCGTTCCTCTCGGCGGCGAGCTTCCAAGAAACGACGAAGGTCCTTACCGAGGCGGCGTTGTCGTACAAGGTCGACCATCTCGTCGGACTCAAGGAGAACGTCATCGTCGGACGACTGATTCCCGCAGGCACGGGATTCCAGAAGTATCAGAAGGCGGTGTGCCACTATGCGAACGCGGACGTCGAATACGACGCGCTCAATCCGTCGAGCGAAGGCGTCGATCCCGACATGACGCTCTTGAACGACGGCGCCCCCGTCAGAGGATTTGACGCCGTGTCGCAAGAAGCGGCGATCGACCACTTCATCGGCGACGCGGAACTTGGATCCTTCGGTCCCGACGCGGAAGAGCAAGTCTTCATTCAGGACGAAGAAGCGGACGACGTCGTCGACGACGACGAATGATTCGTCGCGTTTGATCCGCGAAGTTTAACTCGCCCCCGAATCTCCTCGACCGAGGGGGTTCGGGGTTTTTCATTCCTCAAACGCCGCGTCGGCGACGGCGCGTTATTGGTCCGTTCCCATATGTCTGAATCTGCGACGTCCCCTTCCCTTGTTCCCGTCGAACTCGTCGACCGAGACGGCGCGACGATCGTCGAGGCGCCCGAGGGCGCGCTCGTCGCGGACGTTTTGCGCGATCAAGGCTATCTCTTAGACTACGACTGCGGCGGGCGCGGCGTCTGCGGACGCTGCGTCGCGCCGCTGGGACGCGCCGG
>CAMZHY010000486.1 GCA_947307005.1 uncultured Planctomycetaceae bacterium | reverse complement strand
GAAGTCGTCGCAGGGCGTCAGGTCGAGTTTGGCGTCGTACAGAACGAGGGACGCGCGTCCTTCCGAGAACTGGGAGCCGTCTTCCAAGGGCGGGAACTCCGCGCGAAGAACGACCTTTTCGCCCGGTCGAACTTTTTCGGGCGCCGTCAGAATAGCGTCGCGGACGACGGACTTTTTCTGAACGCCGACGAGGTAATACGCCGTTTGCGCTTTATTGTCGCGAACGACGTCGGCGATTAGCGTGAAAAAGGGCGAATCGGCGTCCTTGAGATCGCAGACGTAGTTTCCGACCCCGTCGCGCAGTTGGACGATCTTTACGTCGGGATTGGCGGGCGGGGTTCCCTCGAAGGTTACGACTCGTTGACGAACCTTTTCGATCGAGACGCTCGCGTCGGGAATCGACGAACGAACGACGACGTTTGCGACGCCGTCCGCGCTTAGGGAATAATTCGGCTTTTCGAACTCAAGCGCGACGAGCGGCGCGGGACTCGTTTTCCCGTCGGTCGCGGGCGTCTCCGAAGGCTCGGAGGAGGACGACTCGCCGCCGACCGTTGAAACGTAAAGCGTCGTTTTGGCGCGTTCAAAGAAGCGTTCCCCTTCCGCTCCATTGGCGAACGTTCCATAGGCGAACCAGTACTCGCCCGGCTCCGCGTCTTCCGGAATTTCGAAGGATCCGACGAACCCGCCCGCTTGGTCGACTTCGACGTCAAAGGACGCGATTTCGCGCGGAGACGCTTTTCGCGCTCCCATCGCCCCTCGGCGTTCCTCGTCGCTTAGGTCTGCGCGGCTCTTCGGATAGACCTTAACGCAACCATGAGCGCTCATATTCGACGGAGACGTCGACTTTTGCGCGAGTTGACCGACGAATTCGACCGCGTCGCCGGGCGCGTAGACGGGGCGCGACGTCGTAAGAATCAGATGAAGAGAGTTCGTTATGGCTCCGATCGCGTCCGTCGCGCGCTTGTCGGAGTAGGGGTTCTCAAACGAATCGAAGAAGCTGACGGAACGGTCGAATTCCTCCGGGTCGTCTTCTTGGACGAACGCGAGAATTCGATCGATTCTTCCCGTTTTACTCGTCGGCTTGACGCAACCCGCGTCGTCCGTCTTGACGGTCGCCGTCTCCGCGTGCGTTCCGCCGCCCGTGAGTCCGATAAGAAGCGCGTCCAACTCGCGATTCGCGCAGGGCGCGCCCGTTTGAAAATCGTCGACGAGAAGCCGTCCGTTTTGATACGCGAAAGCGTAGCGACTAACGAACGCGAGCGCGTACGCGGCGTCCTTTTCGCCGTCGTCCGGCGCGTCGGCGTCGGCGACGCGAACGAGATAGGCGCCGGGCTTGTCGAGGTTAAAGACGAGCGAGGATCGGGTTAAGTAGGACTCGCGCCCCTCTTCGACGGCGACGGAATCGATCGACGAGCGAACTTCGGTCGCGAAGGAGGAGATCGGCGCCCCCTTCGCGAAGGATTCTTGCGTCCCTTGCGCGACGAGGTTGGCGAAGGGGTCGTGCCGTAATTGCCAGAAGGATTCGTCCCGCGTCTGCGCGATATAAGGGGCGAGATCGATTTGGTAGAAGGTCGTCTTGAGCGCGCGAACTTTTCGCGAAAAGACGTCGACAACGACGCGAAGTCCCATGGCGCCGGAGCCTTCGCTGCCAATTCGGATTCGCGTCGGGTTTTCAAGTTCGGCGATATTCGCGTCGATTCGTTTAGCGATAAGTTCGCGATAACGCTCCTCGACTTCGCCGAGTTTGGAAACGATATTATCTTCGATTATTTTTGCAATCTCCCGATAGCTCTCGGACCGATAGTCGTTCGATTCAAGGACGAGATTCGCCTGTTCTAAGAAGAGAAAGGCGTCTGCGTCCTTAGCGCGACGCCAGAATTCGAGCGCCTTGTCAAAGTTTCCTCGAACCTGATATTCCCTCGCCAGCGCGACGAGCGCCTCGCCGCTTTCTTCCAACTCCAGCGAACGTTCGAGGAACGAGAAGAAGTTTTCATCCTCGGGGAGAACGCTTCGCTCCGATTGAATCGCACGCGCGAAATACGTCATAGCGTCGATTCTGTCTTCGTCCGTCGAGTTGGAATATTTCTCTTCGGGGAGAAGAAACGTTTCGGAGTCTTTTAATCTTGGGACTTCGGCGATGATTTTGTCGAGTTTCGCAATCCCTTGGCGCGCCTCTTCTTTCAGATCTTCATCGTCGGCGTAGCGCGTAAGGTTGAGGAGCGCGCGACGTTCATTGGAAACGCGGAAGAGCAGACGTTGGGCGCCGAGCCGTCGCTGCGTTTCGATTCCGAGTTTGGCGAGGAACCGCGCTTCAAAGGCTTTCGTCTTGGACTCAATCTCTTCCTTGGGAATCGCCAGCGCGTCGGCAAGCGCGTTTTTTTCGTCGTCGCTTGCGACATGACGGGGATCGTCGAGAAAGGGCGAGACAAAGGCGTTGACGGCGGCGACTTGAGTTTTGGAAAGACGTCCCGCGCTGGCGTCGTAGGCGAGCGTGGAACTCGCTTCGTCGATATAGGCGCGCTCGCCCTCTTCATATTGGCGCGGTTCCGAACCGAGCGGTTCGAAGACCCTCATGACGGCGAAGGAGACCGCGTGGATTCGATCCGCCAGAGCGGGATTCGCCGATTTCACCGGGGGATACATGTTCTCGTTTGGAAATGCGCGCGCGTACGCAGACGTCACGACGAGGTTGGCGTTCTCTTGCGCCGCTGCTGAAAACGCCGTCGTCAGAACGACGGTAGCCGCTAGTCCCAAGACGATTCTACTAAACATAGCGTTCTCCTCTGATCTTCAAACGATAAGCGTCAACGACAGACGTCGTCGGCTCTCCTTCATAGAGCGCCGCGTCGGAGTTCGTTTCTAAAAAAATACAAAAAATCTCAAAATTACGACACGGGGCGGCGACGGGGCAAGTTCCCCATATGAAATAATCCAAGAAAACGCGTCGCGACGCCGCGTTGTTGGAGCGCGGGGAGTTTAGGGATAAAGCCGATCCGTTCGCGAACTTCCTTCGCATGTTTGAACGGCTCCTGCTCGAAAACGCGAACGCGCCCCGACGTCGGCGCCGTT
>CAMZHY010000485.1 GCA_947307005.1 uncultured Planctomycetaceae bacterium | reverse complement strand
TCAACAAAGTATTGATTTGTAAAAGTTTGCCGGTTGACGCGCGTCACAACGCCAAGATCAATCGCGAACTCCTTGCGAAATGGGCCGCCGCGCATCTTGAAGGCAGGACGGTCAAATTGTACGACGGTCCGACGGAATACGACGTTTTCTCCCGTAACCGAGATGAAGGAATCACTCGATGATAAGCGACGACACGATTGTCGCTCAAGCGTCCGCGCATGGGAACGGCGCTCGAGGAATCGTCAGGCTTTCGGGCGCAGACGCGTTGTCTGCGACCCGAGTCCTTTTTACGCCTTTATCGTCGTCAGCGACAGACGCCGCCCAACCCGGCGTCGTCAATGGTTGGATTACGCCTTGGCCCAATGAAAATCCTAACCTCAAGGTCAAATGCGCCCTCCTCTATTGGCCCCAAGGTCGCGGTTTCACAGGAGAACAGGCCGTCGAACTACACCTGCCCGGTTCGCCGCCAATTTTGGGCGCCGTAATTCGTTCACTCTGCGCGAGCGGTTCCGTAAGGCTCGCCAATAGAGGTGAATTCACCTTACGCGCGTTTCTTAACGGAAAACTTGATTTAACGCAGGCGGAGGCAATTCTCGGAACAATCGACGCTAACTCCGACAATGAATTGAAAAACGCGCTTAAACAGCTTTCAGGAACAATTTCGCAGAAGATAGGCGATCTGCGCGATCGACTTCTCGACGTCTTGAGCGAACTTGAAGCGGGTTTTGATTTTGTGGAAGAAGACGTCGAGTTTCTTTCCGTAACGCAGGCGCGCGAGGCCGTAGCGAAGTTGTCGGAAGAAATCGATCAAACTCTCCAAAACTCAAAACGAAACCTCTCTGCCGACCGCTTTCCCCGCGTTCTGCTCGTCGGGCGTCCCAACGTCGGCAAGAGTTCTCTTTTTAACGCGTTGGTCAAACGCTTTAACGGTAAAACGGCGGGCGTCGCGCTCGTTACGGAAGTCGCAGGGACGACGCGCGATTACCTCGAAGCGGAGCTAACAATTAGCGGCGTCCCATTCACTCTCGTAGATTCCGCTGGACTGGAGCAAGAAATTCTTCCTAGTCAGACCGAAACAGAACTAGGAGCGCGAGAACTCGCCCAGTTCACACTGCGCAACGAGTTGGATCGTGCAGATTTACTTCTTCTTTGTTTCGACTCGAGGTCCTCGAAGCAAGAACTTGTCGCCGAAGATTTCAGCGCTCTGTCAGTCCCTACGCTTGAGGTCGTCACCAAGTTCGACGGAAAAGAATCGTCGTTTTTTTCAGGTTGCGCAGAAACAAACGCAGTCAAGACGTCGGCGACGACGGGATTAGGAATCGAGCGCCTTGGGAAAACAATCGTTGAAAAACTCAGCGCGAACCTTTGGGACGGCGAAGTCGTCCCAGCGACGGCGTTACGATGTCAAGACGCTCTTCGGCAGGCGAGAGATTCGCTCCAAAGAGCGTTCGCTCTTTTAGAGGATGAAACCCTTTACGACGAATCTCTCGTGGCCTCAGAACTCCGGCTCGCTTTAAATCAAATCGGGTTGATCGCTGGTCAAACACATTCCAACGACCTGCTTGATCGAATTTTTAGTCGCTTCTGTATTGGCAAGTGAAAGACGGTATCGAATCGCGGGATTCGAGTAACTGAGACGTTCGGAATCGACAACTCGTAATAAATTGAGTTGAAGGAAAAATTCAACGCGACTTCCAATATCGCTAAGCGCGAAAAATTCGCGATTGGGACGCCCGCTCCAGTACATTTTGGGAAGAATTTCCCAAAGAGTCATCGGCGAAGTTTCTTCCCTAAAGAGATTAAGAAGTCTCGCGTTGCGCCGTTCCAACCCACGAAGAGCTTTATCAACTCGCGCAGGGACGTCAAAAATAGGTTCCTCGTGAGCGGGAAACGCCGTCAGTTTTCGACCGTGCAATTCTTCATAACGAAGCGCTATTGTCTTTAGTTTGAGTAGAGAATGGACATAATTCAGGAGACCGGTCTGAGGCGTCATCCTTGCCGGCCAAATCTGAGAAAGCGTCTTTGAAAGTAAAAGGTCGCCGGAAAAAATCGCGTTTCCGCAAAGGAACGCCAAATGTCCGGAGCTATGTCCAGGGAGATAAACGGTCTGTAAGGGACCGATTTTTTCACCGCCGTATAGAGTCGCATCGACAGTCGCGCTATGAAGACGACCAGGACGGAACCCAAAACCGTCCAAAACAGCCTCGACGGATTCAGGAGGAACGCCCGATTCCAAAAGAAAATGCGCGTATCGACAATTCTCAACGCGCGCAACTTCGTCGTAGCTCTCGACGAGCCGACTTTCAAAAGCATGAACGGCGACTATCGCGTTCGTTTGTCGTTTAAACTCACAGACGCCGCCGGCATGATCAACGTGAGCGTGGGTCAGACAAAGGTGAGAAATCGTCTCGGGCTTGAAAGAATGGTCGTACTCTTCCCGAATAATACGAAAACCGCTTTCGACGTCGGCGCTTGAATCATCGTCCCCGCAACCTGAATCTATCATAATCCATTTGGAATCAGACGTCGGAACGAGGTAAACGAAACCGATAAGGTATGGGAGAACTCGCGCTTTAATACGGTATCCAACGCCGTAGATCGTATCGATTGGACAAACCGCCCTATTCCGCCAAGAGTCTCCTTCAAACAACGCTTGACTTTCTTCCTGATTCATCGTGACAACCTTCGCGCATGGTCAAATCGCTTCCAAAAGCGCGGTCGAAGGATATTGAAAAACTCCCGCGTTGACAATAAGCGTTGCATGCCCAAGTCAACACGGGAGTTTAAACTATTCGGCGCGCCGATCAAGATCGGCATACGGCGATACCGTCATGGAAAAAGCTCTTTAGCCTTCTCGGCGGCGCGTAGCTTAGCGCGGGCTCGTTCTAACGATTCATTTCGGATTTCCATTAATTCCGGAGCGTTAGAAGGAAGGGCGCGAGCAACTTCAAACTCTTGTCTGGCTTCGTCTAAGTTAAGTTCTTCGAGAGGACAAGCGCGATTCGTCAAGAGAGACGTAAGGTTGTCGACAACTTCCACGAACCCGCCTTCAACGTACCAACGTTCGACAGAATTATCCACGAGA
>CAMZHY010000484.1 GCA_947307005.1 uncultured Planctomycetaceae bacterium | reverse complement strand
CCGGACTCGGCGGCCCGATGAACGGCGCCGCGCCGCTACGAATAGCGACGACGCTCCTGTACCGGCGCGGACTCCGCGGCGCGAGACGCGTCTTCGTGCAGAACGCGTCGATCGTCGAGCGCGTTTTGAGAGAGCGAATCGCGCGGCGCGAGCAGATCGTTTCCGTCGCGGGGAGCGGCGTCGATTTAGAGCGTTTTCAGCCGCTTCCGTACCCGTCGGAAGAGTCGGGGACGAAACTCCTCTTCATCGGGCGGCTCATGCGCGACAAAGGGATCGCGGAGCTGATCGAATGCGCGAAGACCGTCCGCGCGCGACGTCCCGACGTCGTCTTTCAGATCGTCGGCGCCGCGGAGCGCGGGTGTTCGGAAGACGTCATGACGCGCGAAGCGGCGGACGCGGGCGCCGTCGAATATCTCGGGTATCAGACGGACGTCCGTCCGTTCCTCGAAAAGGCGAGCGCCGTTATCCTCCCGAGCTATCACGAAGGCATGTCGAACGTGCTTCTAGAAGCCGCCGCGTCGGCGCGCCCCGTCTTAGCGTCGAACGTCCCCGGCTGCGCCGAAACCTTCGACGAAGGGCGCTCCGGGCTGGGCTTCGCGCCGAAATCCGCCTCCGACCTCGCCGCGACGGTCGAGAAATTTCTCGCAATTCCCCGCGAAGAACGCGAAAAGATGGGCGCGCGCGGACGCGAAAAAGTCGCCAAAAACTTCTCCCGCGCCGACGTCGTCGCCGCGTACTTGAGAGAAATTCAACCGTGACGACGGAGACGCGATAAACGTCGGAAAACGTCTTCCCAGTTTCCTTGATTATCGTCGCGTATCGCGTAGAATAAGACCGTTCGGTTTTATCCCTGACAGGAATCGGTTGTATGGCTTCTCTCAACATCTTAATCGGCGGCGAAATTTTTCGTACTCTTCGCGAGGAAAAGCATTGTTATGTGGACAAGACGGGGTTTATCGAAGAGTTTCTGAGTTCTAACCGGGCGCAGGTCTCTTTGATCACGCGTCCGAGACGATTCGGCAAGACGCTGACGATGACGACGCTCGGCGAATTTTTCGATATTTCTAAAAACAGTCGCCAACTCTTTGACGGACTCGCGATTTCCCAAAATAAAAAGCTTTGCGACGAGTGGATGAATCGGTATCCGACGGTTTTTCTGTCCCTTAAAAACATTGAAGGCGCTAGCTACGACTCTATGATACGTCAATATCAGATGCTTTTTTCAGGCGTTTTAAAGTCAGTCGGCTACCTTTTTGACAGTCCCAAAGTAGATTCGACGGACAAGGTAAAACTATCGGCGCTCAGGAAAGAAGAGGCGGACGACGCGCTAACGGCGAACTCTCTGTTCGTCTTAACACGAGCGCTGGAAGCCCACTGGCAAAAACCGGCGATTCTCCTCATCGACGAATACGACGCGCCGATCAACTATGCGGAACAGAACGGCTATTACAGGCAGATGATCGGATTCATGCGGAGTTTGCTTGGTTCGGCGCTTAAAACGAACACGTCGCTCAAACTTGCCGTCCTTACCGGCTGTCTGCGCGTCGCGAAGGAGAGTATCTTTTCAGGACTCAACAACTTCATGTGTTATTCCGTTTCCGACGCTGATTTCGCCGACAAATTTGGCTTTACGGAATCGGAATTAGACGCGCTTCTTGCGACGGCGGGACTCACGGCGAAGAAAGCCGAATTCAAAGAGTGGTACGACGGGTACCTCTTCGGAACAGGGACTGAAATATACTGTCCTTGGGACGTTTTAGCGCACCTCGCGAGGCTGCAGAAGAACGCGGACGCCGTCCCGCAGGCATACTGGAACAACACGAGCGGAAACGCTATCGTTAAAACGCTTATCAGCGGCGCGAGCGAAAACGCGCGGGAAAAAATTGAAACGCTCGTCGCGGGCGGCTGCGTTGAAGAAGAACTCGTGGAAGATTTAACTTACGACGCCGTCTATGAAAATGAAAATAGCCTTTGGACAATGCTCTTTCTTACGGGGTATTTGACGAAAGCTCGGACGCAGCCCGGCGACGGCAAAACCGCCTTGGTCATCCCGAACAAAGAAGTTCGACAAATTTTCACGAAAACGGCGGCGAATTGGTTTGACGAATCGGTCAAACGCCAGGATTTCCGCGCGTTTACGCAAGCGCTCTGGAACGCCGACGCGCCGGTCGTTCAGAAAACGCTCACGGGAATTCTTTACGACTCGATCAGCTATTACGACGGAGCCGAAAACTACTATCACGGGTTTATGACCGGACTTCTGCGCGGCGCCGGGCTGAACGTCGCTTCCAACCGCGAGAAGGGAACGGGGCGCCCAGATATCGTCGTTGAGGACGGTCGGAGGAATCGCGCGATTATCGTCGAATTGAAACGCGCCTCCGAATACGACGAGCTCGAATCGAAAGCGGAGGAAGGTCTGAAACAAATTGAGGACCGAAACTACGCGGCGGGGTTGCAGCCGCAGATACGCAGAGTCGTGAAATACGGCGTCGCGTTTTGGAAGAAAGAAACTTGCGTTAGGGCGTCGGAAAGCGAACGATGACGACGCGCGAACGCCCTTTATCGGACTTTTAGAAGAGGCTCAAGATGAACGCGACAGAACGGCGTAAAGCAGCGAAAGAGTTCGCCGGTATCTAAAGAGTTCGCTGATTTCTGGAAAGAACAAAAGGGTTGCGAAAAGGGTGAAATGCAGTCCTTTCGGAACAAGTTGCTTCGAGACGTCTTCGAAGTTTCCGAGCCGGGGAGCTTCATTCGGTACGAAGAGCCGATCAAGGTCGATAAATCGGGCGCGGAGGGCGTCCAGACGAACTTCATCGACGCGCTCATTCCTGCGACGAAAGTTCTTATCGAACAGAAGAGCGCCGACGTCGACCCGCGTAAGCCTGCGAAGCAATCGGACGGCTCGTCGCTCACCCCTTATCAGCAGGCGAAGAAATACGTCGACAATCTTCCGAACTCCGAACGTCCGCGATAAAATCGCCAAACACTTTTCCCGCGCCGACGTCGTCGAGACGTACCTGCGAGAAATTCAGTTGTGAAAACGGCGAAAGGGGATTGGTGTAGAAACCTTTCAACGGCGTTTTTAAGGGGG
>CAMZHY010000483.1 GCA_947307005.1 uncultured Planctomycetaceae bacterium | reverse complement strand
TTCCAAGGTTCCGGGAGATTATTAAGAAAAAATCAAAAATGATCGAAATTGGGAGAGAATTGAAATCGACCCGTCTCGTCGTCGGCGGGACCGTAAAACGAAACGCGGCGTCGTTGAACAACTCGTCGAGAACCTTCAACGAACGAAAAGGGCGGGGGGCTAGAAACGTCTTAGACAAGGAACGATTTTCATGTTGACGAAACGGCGAATGCGCTATGAGCGCGGAGACGCAGCAGTCTTTTTTCAGCGCTGATTTTCTGATTCACGCCGTTTAGGCGTTAGGATAGAGATAAGTCGCTTCTCCTGATTTACCCATTTCCTCCGCCGCCTTGAAAAAGGAAAGGCGGTCGATCCGCAGACCGACCGCCCTTGTTAAAGCGTTTTGAGTTCGAGTCGCCCCCGTCGTCACTTTTCGTGAACGGCGGCGCCGACGTCGAAGGATTCTTTCGAGTTTTCTTTGCCGATCGTGATTTCAAGGTCGGTCGTGTCGAAGGAACGGTATTTGGCGTCGACGAGGTGGAAGTCTTGCCCGAGATTGCCCGCTTCGCCGTATTCTTCCGCTTCCGACGCGCCTTCGGTCACGAGCTTGTCGACGCGAACTTTCGCCGTTCCCTGCTGGGCGCCGGCGTAGCCGTAGGTCTTCATCATCGCGACGCCGTTTTCGTCGGTCACGCCGCTCGTGTTGTATTTGACGTTCGTCGTATACTGGAGATCGACGGTCGCGCCGGCAAGGGGCTTTCCTTCCTGAGTAATCGTGATCTCGCACGGGGACATGTCTTCCGGCAGGTCGGCGGGACGCGATTTGTCTTTGCAACCGAAACTTGATATTGCGAGGAGCGCGCAGAGCGCGACGGCGCAGATTCTTTTCATGGTTCTACCTTTCATGGACTTAAAACGCCGAAGGTGTTGTCGGCGTCGATCTGATCGTTCCAGGGTAAAAATCTTACTGTAAAACGGGCGCGACTTAACGTTTTTCGTTCTGTCGCGCCCGTCGCATTGGTCGTTCTTTACGCGGTCAAAGACGCGCGCGGATCAGAGGTTGCTGGTCGTTTCGCCGCCGTTCGGGGTGCCGAGCGCGCCCCAGACGCCAAGCGGGCTGGCGCCGCTAAGGGTCGTTCCAGTGGGAATGTCGGCGAGACCGTTCGTGTCGATCGTGTCCGAAATGAAACGAATGGACCCGTCGAGCATTCCGCAGTTGACGCCGCCGCTGTGATAGCTTGTCGCGGAAAGCAACTCAACCTGGCCCTGTTCCTGATTGTACTTCAGGCAGGAAGGAGCGTTAGGCGGCATGACGGTCGTAAAGGCGCCCAGAAGCGGGAGACGGTCCAAGTAGTTGCCCATGCGCGGGTGCTGAACGATCGGGTACTGGCTGTCGTAGCCGTTCGGATTCGTAGCGCTCTTCGTGTTCATACAGAGAGAGGGTCTCGAAACCCAAGTTCCGAGGTCGAATCCGGCGTAGAAGCACATCGAGCCGCGAATCTTATCGTTGTTGTATTCGCCGGCGCACGCTTCGGAGGCGACGATCGTGTTGCTCGTGCCGTCGGTTGCGAAGCTAAAACTATTCTGATTAAAGAAGAAGAAAAGGGAACGATGGGAGCAGTCGCCCTTATCCCTCTTGTTGCCGACGCGCACTCTCCAACCGCCTTGGTTCTCGGTTTTATACGGGCTGTTGTTGGCGTTGTCAAGACGCGCGACGCAGTCCGCCATGCAGTAGGCGATGTTCGTCGGACGACCGCTATGGTTATGGGCGCCGCCAAGGAGCACGAGGGCGCCGTTATGAGGATCGGAGGGGCAAAGGAAGGTTTCGACTTTAGTCGTGCGGACTTGCCAGCCGCCGTCGGACGCGTCGCCCTGGGCGGAAGGCTTCCACGGCGCGGTAATGGACGGGGTCGAGTCGACCGACGCCTTCAGAGCCGCCTGTTCAATGTAGGGGAGAAGCTGATAGTGAACGCCGAATCGGTCCGATTTGACGCCCTGTCCAAAGGCGCCCTGCGACGGCAGAAAACCGGTGACGTCGTGGTGGTTGTGCATCGCCAACACGAACTGCTTCATGTTGTTGGTGCACTGCATGCGGCGCGCCGCCTCGCGAGCCGCTTGGACGGCGGGGAGAAGCAGACCAATCAAGATGCCGATGATGGCGATGACGACGAGGAGTTCAACGAGGGTAAACCCCTTTCCCCGTCTCGAAGATAAGGAATAATTTCTCATGTCGCGCTCCAATTAAAAAATGGAAAACTACGAAGGATTGAGCATCATTGGCGCCGCGCCTAAAGTCCCGCGTCGGCAAAGAAAATGTCTAGAGACATACTAGAGACGTAATATTCACCGATGGGGAGGCGTTTCCGCCGAACTCACTGCTGATCGCCCCGTATTATACATCGGGTTTCAATATCCCGCTATACTTAATCAAGTCCCAAACTAAAAAATACAAGATTTTAGGAGCGACGACGCCATAGAGGGCGCGAGAGGAAAAGCCCGTGATCTCAAAGAAAAAAGGCGCCGGAAACCCGCCCGGCGCCCTAAATACGAACCAAAAGCTTTGCCGCCCCGCAAAGAAATAAGGGACGGCGGAAGAATTAACGACCAGCGCGAACCTCCGAGTCCTCGTCGCGAGGAACGCGTCGGTTTACGATAGGAAGCGCCCGCGACGAATCGAAGGGGACGTCTCCTAACGCCGGAGGATCATTCGAAGGAATCGAACATCCGGCTGAGCGCGATTTCGAACTTTTCGTCGGTATAGTAGGTTCCCGCCGCGATTTCGGCGCGAACGCGGTTGACGAGGTCGAGGCGGATATCGGAATTCGCGTTCGTCGCGGCGGTCGTCTCGCGCGCGACCGAAACGTTCATTTCATCGCGAGGATTCGCGGCGCGACGAGCGGCGTCGTTCTTTCGAATCGCGCCGGGTTGACGAATGGGAGCGACTCCCTGAGTTCCGTTGATTCCGTGAATATTCATTGCATTATTCTCCTGAAAAAATCTCCAGAAGTCCTTTCCGCCGCGCCGCTACAACAGCGCGACGACGTTAAACTCCGTTCTTGAGCGACCTCGCGTCAGGCGTCTCGCCTGATCGACAAACCGTCCATAGTCGTCGTTTCAC
>CAMZHY010000482.1 GCA_947307005.1 uncultured Planctomycetaceae bacterium | reverse complement strand
TAGGAATCGTCCGTCGCTACTTTCGCGCCGCGAAGACCCGCATTGTCGATTAGAGTCGCGCCCGTGTCGGAGTCGTAACGCGAAAGCTCGATCGCATGCCCACCCCCGTATTTCACGCCCGGCTTTACGTAATGCTGAAGCGATTCCCAGCGCCCGCGCCAGACAACGTAAAATCGCCACGAATACGGCTCTCCATCCGGCTTAACGACCGCCGTCGGACAACATACTTCGAAGACAAAGCTCGTATCGACTCGTCCGCCGTCCCCGACGATAAAACACGCCGTCGCCTTCCATAACCCTGCGCTATTGCGCGTCCACGCGCTTTGAAGTCGCGCAAGTCGAATATCTTCGTCAGCTTGCGCAGGCGTCGGTTTTGCTATCGTTTGGATCGACTTCCCGCTCAGCTTGCGCCCCAGCTCCACCAACTCGCGCGCTCCGTCCGCCGAAAATATCCAATTCGCCATTCCGCTTCCTCCTTAGTCGTATACAAAAAAACGTTAGCGACAACGCGTCCGAACGCGCCGCGCCAACGTCGTTTTGCTTGCCTCGTTGACTCCAAAATGAATACGCTCAACCGTAATTCCAACGCATTGGCAACGCTTCAGGAAAGTTGAGCGATCGAAAGGAAATCGGCTCATAAAGCGCGCCGTGACGATACGTTGTTGCCATGCGTCCATCGTTAAGCAGAGCCGAGGCGTTCGTTCCGTCCGCGTTGAGCGGGATAGGCTCCGATAACGCCTCGCCGTTGACTCCGCCTGTCGCTCGATAATCCGAGTACGTGCCCCATGTCGGCGCGCCGGTCGTCGGATTATTCCAGCTCCATAGGCGCAAGATCGCGCCTCCGCGTCGGACGTGCGTTCCCACGTTGAGGAAATACTGGTTCCACGTCCGAGGATTCGCGGCGAACGTCGCGTCGATGCGATAGTACTTGTACAGCGTGTCGACGACCGTCTCGTCGTAATAGACCGTCGTCCCGATTTGATGAACCCCTGTTATCGCAAGCCCAGGCTTTTGCGTCTCGCAGTACTCCGCGTTCAACGACTCGATCTTCAACGTTCTGCGAGGGAACTTCATCCCGCATATTACCACCGAATCGTTGTTGATCTTCCCCGGCAAACTCCAAAACCAGTTCTGTATCTTCAGGAACGTGTCCACTGCGATCCCGTACGAAAACGAAATCTGCGCCGTCGAGTACGTCGCCGTGCCTTCCAACGGAACCCCCGCCGTGTTCACAAACGGGAACGGCTCCGAATCCTCTTCGAGCCAAATATCGTCTTCGCCAGGGTAAAAGATCGCCGCGCTCTCCTCGTTTTGGCTCGACGAAATCCTGAAATTGAACGCCGGTAATTGCCATGGAGCCAAGAGTTCCTCGAGGTTCCGAAAATGTCGCAATCTGATGTTGAGTTCCAACTGAACTCTGCCGCCAGCCATGGGAGCGCGCTTCGTGATCGTGTTCGAGTCCACGATAAAGTAAACGTACCCCGTCCCCTTCGGTTCGACGACGAGCGTGTTCTTCTTCTTACAAGCGAACAGGAAGTCGTTGAAATCATTGATGGAATCGAGTTGATAGACCTCTTGATACGTTTTTTCGTATACCTCTCCCGACGACGCGTCTTTAAGTACGGAGCATAGGCATTTCCAGCTCATAGCGACGTTCCCCCATGAATCAAGACGCGGAATCGACAACGGAAATGAAGACGTAGAAAACCACGGGGTTCCCCGTCGTTAGCTCGATCGTTACGACAATTCTGTACTCGCCGACCTCAGGGAAAAGCGGGTTCGTTCGAACGTCCGGAACCAGTGAGAAATTGAATCCCGTCTCGTCCTGCGTCCACGCGGCGGACGTCACGATCGTCTCCAATAGCGCCGACGCGTCTACCGCGACGTTCGAGTGCCCCGTTACCGGCTCCCACGCCGTCGTGAATATCTCTTTCGTCTTCCGCTCGCACGTATAGCGTATCGCAGAGACGTTGTTCCCTGTGTTCAAAAGCGGCTCCGTCTCGTCGAACGCGTCGAATACGCGCGCGAGTATTGTTACCGCTTGACCAACGCGAATGATATTGTCGGAATCCACGCCTATTACCTCGAATACGCATTGCCAGTTCTGCTGCGTTTCCGAAGCCGCAACCGCTTGTGCGACTACCGAATACTGAACGCCCAACGTCACGCCGGAGAACGCCGAGTCCACGATCAAGTTCACGCCGTCGTAAACTCTGAAGTACCTTGTCCCTAACGGAGCCGTCTTCGACGTCCCCGTCTCCGACAAAACAAGATCGGTCGCCAGCGTCTGCCAAACGCCGTTGCCGTCTTGATACTCGCAGAGTAGTGGCGCGTTCGAGTCCGATTGCGTCCCTGTGAGTAAAACGGTCGTCTCGTCCGTCGCGAGCGCGTTGAACGACGTTATGCCTCCGCCGAAAATCGTCTGTTTGACCCCCGTCGTTCCCGAGACGTTTGTGAGATCTGCGGTCGCGACGTTCGCAAAGAGTCCCGTACCTTGAAGCGTCGTTACGTACGCGCCAGGTTCGAACGTCTCAATTCCAAACGCCGCGCCGTTCTGGAAGTTGAGCGTCGTCGCGCCTGTCAATGGGAAATAATAAACGACGTTGACTCCAGTGAGATTGATCGTTTGCGGCGCGTTAAGACACGTCTGCAACGTCGCGTTTGTCAACCCCATAGAGTTACCACCCTGCGTCCATTCGACGCCCTCTGGAGCCTCGTACGCGCCGAGCGCGCCTCCTGAGAGCCGGACGTTGCCGTCAAGGTCGTAAGTCGGCGCGCCTTCCGTCGCCGTCGCGCCGCGCGCCCCAGTTTCGCTCGTCGACTTGAAGCGCAAATTCCAGCTTTGATAGTCCGTCGCCGTCCAGCCGGAGTACGAATAAGCGCTCGAAGGAGGCGCAACCAGTCCGTCGATCGTCGTTTTGCAATTGACCAGCTCAGGCTCCACGTTCCACAGCGACCCTGTCGACGAAACGTTTCCAACGAGCGTGCAAGAGGTAAAGGTCGCGCTCGAACCGGTCGACGATACGTAATAGCAGACCGCCGCGTCGTTTGTCCCGCAGTTCCCGGCGATCGCGCTATTGACGACGATCGCGGTCGCGCCGTTTCGA
>CAMZHY010000481.1 GCA_947307005.1 uncultured Planctomycetaceae bacterium | reverse complement strand
ACCTCGAAAACGTTGTTTTTGGGGATTCTACCGGATTTTGACGGAAAAAGAAATATAAAAACGGATAAATGTATAAAACTAATATTGAAATCGTGTATAAAAAGATATACTTTGTATAAACTTTCAACCGACGCGGGAAACTCGCGCCGATCTTCATGAACTTTAAAGAAAGGGTTTTAGAATGAACCTTGGCATTTTCTATGAAGGTTGTAGATATACGCTCGAACACGGGAAGAAACGCGGGCGCCTCGACGCGCTTGACAATTTGCAGATGATTATCGACGAATACAAGGAAGTTGTCGAACTCGCTTTTTCTCTCCGATCTCTCATTCTCAAAGACGCCGCGCAACTCTTGCAAGGCGTGAAAATCGCCGATAGCCGTCCCGTTCTCTTTTGTCCTGACGGAATTGAAACGCCGATTTACTACGCCAATTTCATCACAGAGAAAGCAAAGACACCCGCCGCCCCTGTTGAATCCGTCGCGGTCCAACTCATTGAAGAAGCCGTACAAAAGGAACTTAACAAGAACGAAATCGAAGCAGCTCAAAAAACGCTTGAAGAAATCGGACTTGAAAAGGATTGAAACACCAGAAATATTGGCAGAAAAACAACTTACGACAGAAAACCGCGTTTTTAGTAAGTTTGACTCTGAAACCATGCTTTTCAGTAGCAAACACCCCCAAAAAAACAAGATTTTTCAACACGACGGCGTTTTTTCGTCGTCTTTACTAAGTAAAGAGCCGTCAACCTGTTGCAGAAAATTAAACTCGACTTTCTAACACGACGGCGTTTTTCCCAAAAAAGAAACAAAATGGCAAATATAACGACCCGATACAAGGACAAGAGCCGAAAGACGATTGAAGGCTGGCAGATTCGATCTAACAAGCTCCAAGGTTTTTCGATTCGATATCCTGCGTCTATCTACTCTCTGGGCGATATGACGAAACGTTGCGAAATTCTCGACGCTATAGAAAAATCATTCGCAAAAGGCACGGCGCCTAATTCCGACGTTTACGACGATCTGAAGGAATTGAACGACCCGCGATTCTTAGAAGCTCTAGGGAAAATCGGCGTCGTCTCTATTTCTCGCGTTTTGACTCTACAGGAACTTGTTGAAAGAGCGCTTGCAGGTTTTGAAGCGCTAGGCGATAAGCCGAAAACGATCTTGAACCTAAAGAAGGGCGCGCAAAAAGCTACAGAATACTTTGGCGCCGATTGTCCTATTACAGACATTAGTAAGAAAAACGCTCGCGATTATTGGACTTGGTTAAACTCGCAGGGCTTGAAACAAACAACGATACATCGTTATATTTCACAGATAAAACAGATTTTCAAGTGGGGCGTTGATAACCTAGACGACGACAAAAACGGATTGCCGTCTAATCCTTTCAACTGTCTAAACAATCTGGGAACGTCGCAAACCGACAAAGAGAAAACGCCCTTGACGGAAACACAAAAGGAGCGGATTATCGACGCGCTTAGACAATCTGACGCGCCTTTATTCTGGGAAGCTTGGTTTTTACTCGGATACAATCAAGGATTGCGCCTACGATCTGAAGCTCCTGAACTCAACTGGGAATTTATCGACCTTGAACGCGGTACAATCCTCATTAGAGACGTTAAACGCTCCAAAAGAACTTCTTTGAAGTGGCGTCCTAGTATTCTTAGAAGCGAAACGGTTGACGCTCTACGACGTCTCAAGGACGACCAAAAGCGACGCGGGATTGACAATAAAGGCTATGTTTTCCCTGAACTTTGGAAGATTCCTGGCATTGAAAAGAAACACGATCAACCCATAGTAAACAAATTTAAGACGCTGTTGAAAAAGAACGGGATATCCTTGGTTGACCCTTGCAACATCTTACGCCGTACCGCCTCGAACTATTGGCGCGAAACCGTTGGCGAATATCTCGAAAACGTCTTTTTAGGACATTCTAGGAGCGTCGCAAGGTCGGATTATTACGACGATCTGAACATCCCGAAAAACGTACTCGACAAGGTTAGACAATCCGAAACATCACGGGAACTTGTCGAAACCGATTGACGATCTCCACTGGCTCGGAACTTGTAAGCGTCTCTAGGAACCTAGGGACGCTTTTTCATTCAATCCGCGTCGATTCTCTCCCAATTCTCGCAGAATCGCCCTGAATGGCTCAAATTCGCGTTTTCTCTCTTTGGTCGATTGTTTTCCCGTCTCGACTACGAACACGCGCCAAAACTCAAAACAAGAGGATTCTCGCGCCCTTGTCGTCTCTTGAAACATTCTCTTTCACTTCAAAAGAATGAAAACGAATGGCAAAGAATGGTCATTCTGTAAATCATTCTTTTTGTAACACGATGAAATTAAACAAGATATGACTCAAAAAGAATGGAAAGAATGAAAAGAATGGCTATAGAGGATATACAGGAACCAATACAAACGGAAAAGCGACCGTAGACGACGAAAACAAAAAACGCGCCATAAGGAGCCAACCTCAAGAAAGACAATAGATTAGATATACACGCCAACCGACCCTAAAAACGACCGTAGAAAAGAGAAAAAATCGTATATTTTGATATATTCAAGCGTATTCAGGAAACGACCGCTTTTCTCTTTTACACGGGAAAACGCGGGTTACTCTTAGAAATACGGACAAAGAGAAAAAGAGGAAACGTTCTATTATTGTTTTTTAAAGAAAAACAACTAAAATTCCCGTCATTGGCGAGACGTTAGAGACGACGTTTTCAGCGTCGACGAGACGTCGATTGGTTGTTTAACGCATGCAGATAGACTCGATATGTCCTTTGAAATTCGCTCCGTTAAGCGCGTCGAGATGGTTCTTGAACTACCGACGCGCGAAACGCTCGAGCCGACGCTCCCCAGCGGCTTTTTCTGGACCCCTTGGAACCCTCTGTTCGTCCCGATTCACGCTCGAATTATGTACGACGCTTTTCGCGACGATCTCGACGGTCGCGTTTTTCCGACCTATCGTCAGTACGAAGCCTGCGAGCATCTTGTCCGCGCCACAAGCGGCTCGGCGTCGTTTGCTCCCGAAGGAACGTGGCTTATTGGAAGGGAGTCGTCGGCTTCGCGTAAAATGGGAATCAACGTCGGACGCCCTATCGAATATTGCGCTGCGATTCAGTG
>CAMZHY010000480.1 GCA_947307005.1 uncultured Planctomycetaceae bacterium | reverse complement strand
CGGATCCAATCCGGAGAGCGTATAGCTAAGTTTTGTTCCGACGTTCACGCCGTCCCAAACCCAATCCAAATCCGGGTCGTCCGCATACTTATAGAAGAAAACGTATCGTTCGGCGTTTGCAACGGCGGGCCACGACGCGGTAATCGTCGTATCAGTCTTCGTTACGGATAGAACCGGCGCGGCGAGCGTAACCGGCTCGAAGGGAGGCGCTTCGTCCGTCTGAACGCGAACGGTCGCGGAATAGGAACTTTTGAAGGTCGCGCCGTCGCCTATCGCTTTGACGCGAATATCGTACTCGGAACTCGGCTCCAGCCCCGTTATCGTATAGTCGAATCTTGTTCCGACGTTCACGTTCGTCCAATCCGTCGCGCTCGCAAGTTTATAAGAGAAACTGTATCGTTCGGCGTTGGCGTCGGCGGACCACGACGCGGTAATCGTCGTATCAGTCTTACCCGTTACGGATAGAATCGGCGCGGGAAGCTCAATCAGACCGACGGTAGGAGTCGCGTCCGTCTGAACGCGAACGATCGCGGAATAGGCGCTTTTGAAGTTCACGCCGTCGCCTATCGCTTTGACGCGAATGCCGTACTCGGAACTCAGTTCCAGCCCCGTTATCGTATAGCCGAGACTTGTTCCAACGTTCACGTTCGTCCAATCCGTCGCGTTCGCAGGTTTATAAGAAAAACTGTATCGTTCGGCATTCGCGACGGCGGACCACGACGCGGTAACCGTCGAGCCCGTCTTGCCCGTTACGGATACAACCGGCGCGGTAAGCTCAATCAGACCGACGTCAGACTGATATTCATAAGCGCCGAGATCGACCAGTCCGTCGAAGATGCGACGGTTTCCCGCAAGATCGACGCTCGTCGTCGCATATTGATTATTCCCCCTGTTGATCGCCTGAGAATTATCCGCAAGCGCATAGTCTCCCGACGCCGCGTTTGTAAAGAGCGGTTTTGAGGAGTCGTAGATTGAGACGTTCTCGCCCGACGTCCAGTTTGCGAAGCTCGACAGGACGTTACGCGCGTTTGCCGCGGCGTTGGAACTGGAAAAATAGACGTCGGCGCCCGACTTCGCCGCGCTATTGCCCGCGATGATCGTATTGTACGCGTTGAGGACTGCCGCTTCGTTTCCGTAGGGATCTTTGCCCAAGTAAACGCCGCCCCCGACGTCGTTCGCCATATTGCCGGCGATCGTGCAGTTGTAGAGAGTCGCGTTTCCTCCAAAGAGTCCTAACCCGGCGCCGGAGGAAGCGCGGTTTCCGGCGACGAGACCGTTCGTCGCGGTAAGAACGCCGGAGCCGTCGACGTAAACGCCGCCGCCGTTGTCGACTACGGCGCAACCCGTCAACGAAACGTCGCCGCCGCGAACGCAAACGCCGCCGTTGGCGGAACCGACGACGTCGCAGTCCGTCAGCGAAACGGAGCCGCCCCAGACGTATACGCCGACGCCGGCGCCGGCGCTTACGTCGCAATCCGTCAACGAGACGTCGCCGTCCCGAACGCAAACGCCGCGACCGTCGCCGACTATCTCGCAACCCGCCAGCGAAACGGCGCCGCCGCGGACGTAAACGCCGTCGTCAACGACGCCGACTATCTCGCAGTTTGCTAGCGAAACGTCGCCGCTTTGGACGTAAACGCCGAGACCGTCGTTGTCGACGATAGCGCAACGCGTCAGCGAAACGTCGCTGTCGACGATATCAAAGACGTCGCTCCCGTTGTTGTTAAAACAGCAATCGACAATCGACGACGAACGCGTCGACTGGAAAGAGACGACTCCGACGCCGACGTTGCCGATGAAAGAAGTCGACTTCATCGCGAGCTTTGCGCCCGGTTCGACGGCGATCGCGCCGCCCGAGAGGGGAATATCGACGCCGTCGGACCTCTTGTACGTCGCGATATTGTCGCTGAAAACGCAATTTTCGACGACGAACTCGCCGTTGTTCAAGACGGCGCCCCCTGACGACGACGCGCGACCGTCGGCGAACTTGAGACCTTTAACAACGACCGAATATCCGGGGTAGACCCGCATAACGCGCGTCGAATTACCGCCGCTTATCGTTACGCCGGGAGCGTCCGACGCGGAGTCGTAAAGACTCGACGCGTCGATCGTCAGAAACTTATTCGCCGCAAGCTCGCCAACTTCGGAATCGAGCGAAATTGTTTTTCCCTGGAGCGAATCGGCAAAGGTAATCGTATCGCCGGAATTGGCGATGACAAACGCTTCGCGAAGCGAAGTTTCGCCGTCGAATTCGTCGACGACGTCGTCCGCCGTCGTGACGACGATCGAGCGCGTTTCAAACTGATATTCATAGGCGCCGAGATCGACCGTTCCTCTGGAGACGCGAGGATTCTCCGCGAGATCGACGGTTGCCGTCGCGTTTTGATTGTTCCCTTTATTGATCGCCTGAGAACCGTTCGCGAGCGTATAGTCGCCCGACTCCGCGTTCGTAAAGAGCGGTTTCGACGCGTCGTAGGTTAAGTTGTTCAAGCCGTTTGTCCAGTCGGAGAACCCCGACAGCGTATTGTATGCGTTTATCACGGAAGTTTCGCCGCGTGCGAGGTCGGCGTCCGACGGCGCGCTATTGCCTGCGATAATCGAGTTATACGCGGTTAAGCCGCGCCCTCCTCCGGAAGCGCCGCCGCAGCGGTTCGTCGCCGTATTGCCGGTAATCGTACAGTTGTAGAGAGTCGCGGGGCTGGAAAGGGACAAACCTGCTCCGGAATAGGCGCTGTTTCCAGCGATGAGACAGTTCGTCGCGGAAAAACCGGCGCCGCGTGCGATAGAGACGCCGCCGCCGCTCGTTGCGGTATTGTTCGTTACGACGCAATTAACAAGCGATACTTTGCCGTCGGCTTGAGAATACAAGCCGCCGCCCCAAGTCGCTTTATTGTCGCAAATCGCGCAATTCTTGAGCGCCAACTCCGCGCTACTGTCGAAGTCCTCGTAGAAAATAGCGCCGCCGTAACTGCTCGAATAACCGTTCGTCAGCTTTATCCCAATGATTTCGACGGAGGCAGACAGATTCAGTATTCTCGTCGCCCCTTGCCCGTCGATCGTTAGACCCGGCGCGAACGTCGCTTCGTCGAGGAGATTGGACGCGTCGATCGTTACCGCTCCGCCCAAAAGTTC
>CAMZHY010000479.1 GCA_947307005.1 uncultured Planctomycetaceae bacterium | reverse complement strand
TTATCTCGGCAGGCGGCGGCAACTGGTACTCAAAAACTTTATCGTTTTTAAAGTCTGGCGATCGCATTTGGGTCAACATCCCGCATACTGGCTATGTGGGGGTTGGAGTGGTTTCGGATGTAGTTTCCCCTGCTAGCCAGACGTACTTCGACCTACCGGATGGGCGTAAAAACATGAAAGAACTCTCCTTAAAAGGAAATTATTTCTATTCAGAAGACGATCCTGAGAAGGCAGAGTATGTGGTTAAGGTTCAGTGGGTCAAGACAGTGCAAACGAAGGAGGCGGTCAGAGAGACGGGGTTCTTTGGAAATCAAAACTCAGTTTGTAGACCAGTCGATAAAAAATGGCAATTCACTGTGGAACGCTTAAAAAAGCTCTGGAACATTCAAGAGTGAAATCTTCTGAACAACGCAATAACAACAGAAAATGTTGAATCTTCTCGGTTTCGGCGAGCATTCGGGAAACGGCATCCCTGATATTTCTTCGGTATTGGAGGCGTCGTGACTACTGGTAATCGATGAAATTTTTGGAGACGACGGACCGAGTAACACGGCGGCGACTCTGCCTTTCCTAACGAAAGATTTGGCCCTTTTTGAAGAAAGACCAGAAAAAGGGCCAGAAAAAAGGAGATTCTCCCAATCATATTGACGCTTTCTCCCAAAACGTGTTATAATTTGGGAGAAAGAGAGATCTTGGGGGAAAGGAGTCGTTACAGATGAGAGCGTTTGATTATTCAAAATTGGCTGATAGAACTTGGGATAACGAGATCGTATCGTATCTCTCCAAAATACACGAATATAAGGGGAAGCAGGAGTTCTTTCTTCGTCGGAAACCGATTGAACTTAACAGATTGATTGAAATTGCAAAGGTTCAGAGCGCCGAGGCTTCAAACCGCATTGAAGGGATTGTTACGACAAATTCGCGTTTAAAGCGGCTTATGGCTGATAAAACGACGCCCCAGAACAGAGACGAGGAAGAAATACTCGGGTATCGAAACGTTTTGAATCTTGTTCATGAGAATTACGACGCGATTCCCGTTAAAAGCAATTATATTCTGCAACTGCACAAGGAACTGCTCAAGTATACGAATTATTCGTATGGCGGTCGGTTTAAGACCGTTCCGAACGAGATCGATATGTTTCTTGAAAACGGCGAGAAGGTTACGCTCTTCAAGCCGCTTGAACCGTATGAGACGCCCGACGCCGTAAATTCGATATGCGAGAATTTTCAAACCGCCCTCAATAAGGAATCGGCGGACGAACTGATCCTCATTCCGTGCTTTATCTTGGATTTTCTTTGCGTCCATCCTTTCAACGACGGAAACGGACGTATGAGCAGAATCTTGACTCTACTGGCGCTTTACCGAAGCGGATACTTTGTCGGACAATACGTCAGTATCGAAAAAGCGATAGCGGATACGAAAGAAGCGTATTACGCCGTGCTTCAAAAAGCCGACAAGGGCTGGCATGAAGAGAACAACGACCCCGAACCGTTTATTAAATACATGCTCGGCGTGATTCTTTCGTGCTACCGCGAATTTGAGAAACGTCTGACCGTAGTTCATGAAGCGGACGCAAAAAGGACGTCGTATGATATCGTAAAGACCTATGCGTCGGAGCGAATCGGCAAATTTTCAAAGCAGGAGGTTCGTCCGTTGAATCGGCTCTGAAAAAACTCGTCGACGACGGGATTTTGATACGAATCGGCGCAGGCAGAAAGACCCTGTACGCCAACGCCGACAGCATGACCAATTGAACGGGGCTACGTCGCAGACTGCGACGGTTTTGACGACGTCATAGTAATTATCGCCGTTGAGGCGTCCCGACGCGCAAAAACGAGGCTTCAACGTTTCTAACTACCGCTCGAAGTGGTTCTTGAATATCCTCCTATTTCAGGGTAGTATTAGACGGAACCGTCGAGTCTCCCTTAGTTATAACGCTTGGCGATTAGTTCGTTATATCTGAAAGCGGCTGCGACGGTTCCTTTAGTATTTGCACAATTTTATGGACGTTATCCTTTGATTGGGATTAAGCGAAAGGGAATGGGTTGAGTAACAATGAACGGAGAATTGGATCAGCTATCCAGACTTGTTTTATATGTAACAGACATAATGCGCAGCGGTAGAGTTGTTGATTTTAAGCTGGAGGAATATGAGAAACTTTCGTTTATTCCGAAGAAAAAATTTCTTTTTTCTAAGGTCGAGGAGTGTAGCGACGCGCAAAGCTGGTATAAACTTTTAGAAAAACGCGAGATCAAGGATATTCATTTAGTCAGTTATTTTGAAGAAGACAATATAAAATTCGCAGGCTTTTCGAACTCTACAGAGCAGGGGATTGTTACAGAATATGCAAATGGAAAAACGACTCTTTGGGTTGCCAAATGGGAATTTGACGAGGAGATAAAGGGATGGACGTCATATTACAAAGAATTCAAGTGGAGAGGAGGTTCGCAATATACCTATGAAGAGTGTCGACGGGATTTTGAAAGGACGCTTTTAGATATCGAAGAATTAGCGCGTCTCTTGGGGTTTGATAATTTTGCAAAGATATTTAAAGAGGCGTATGACATTTTGACTAGTAAGGGCGATTCTTCAATTCCTGAATGGGCGCGGGACGATATGCCAAACTTGACGGAGGAACGCTTAAGATTATTTCTCGCGGCCTCGGAGGCGGACGTCTTTGGAGCAATGGGGTCATGGAATGACAACCCAGAGGTCGAGGCGCGCGAGAAAGGACTTCAAGAAAAATACAATAATTTATCGCATGATTTATACGTTTCAACTAGGAAAGCGGTAATGAACGCGGTAAACGGATAAGACGCTAAGCCGATAGCATAACCAATTGGGCGAGGACGGAGTCTTCCTAGCGCTGACAAGATACGTTATGCGCGGGGATCGTCTTAATGAAGTAAACTTTTTTTCGCAAAGACGGGCGCCTTTACGCTATTTACTAAGGGATTATTCTCAAGCTTAATTTTGGACGGTTCCTCGAAAGACGTTCAAAATTCCTTTCAAATCACGAGATAACGAAACGATGGATTTAAAAGAACGCTATAACGCCGCCCCGGAGCGATACGACGCCGGCGAACAAATGTTTCGTCGGTGCGGACGCTCCGGCGTGTTGCTACCGAAGAT
>CAMZHY010000478.1 GCA_947307005.1 uncultured Planctomycetaceae bacterium | reverse complement strand
GGAGTCGCGTCCGAGCAGTTGCATCGCCTTTTTGACGGGAATCGGATTCGTCGACAGGGACAGCATGTCGCGGGAAAGGGGCGTCAGGCGATAGTGAAGCGCGCGCGCCGTTTCGAGATCGCCGCGATTCATGGCGGCGCAAAGTTCGGAAAGCTCCTTCGGCGCGAAGTTGCCGACGACGGAGACGACGCCCTTGGCGCCGAGCGACATAAACGGCAGCGTCAGACTGTCGTCGCCGGAGAGGACCGTCATATCGGTCGCTTCGATGACTTTCGACGCGGCGTCCATCGATCCGGACGCTTCCTTAACCATCGAAACGTTTTTGATTTCCGAAAGACGAATAATCGTGTCGGGATCGATCGCGCGCGCCGTTCGACCGGGAACGTTGTAGACGCAAATCTGAATTCCGACCGATTCGGCGACCGCCTTGAAATGTTGATACAGTCCCTCTTGCGTCGGCTTGTTATAATAGGGGACGATCACGAGCGCCGCGTCCGCGCCCGCCTGCTCCGCGTAACGCGTGAGGGAAAGCGCCTCTTCCGTGTTGTTCGAACCCGTTCCGGCGAGAATCTTGACGCGTCCGGCGGCGAATTCGACGGTTCGGCGAATGATCTCGCGCTGCTCTTCGTGCGTAAGCGTCGGGGCTTCGCCCGTGGAACCGGTCGGGGCGAGAACCGAAGCGCCGCCGGCGATGAGGAACTCGATCTGTTCCTGCAAAGCGTCAAAATCAACCTTTCCATTCTTAAAAGGCGTGATCATCGCCACGGTCAATCCGGCAAAGTCTTCGGCGCGAGTTTTCATCTCAATCTCCCAAAAGTCATCGGCTATTACATCGACGCTCGACGTCGCGAACACGGATGGGACGGCGCGGGGGGGCGGGCGAGGTCGAAAGGTCGATTCTATCGACGTTATTATAACGCTTTTTTGAACGGGGCGACGCCCCTTGTTAAGAAAAACCCATTTTAGGGCGTGTGAACGCGCCCAAAGAAAAAGACCCGACGCGGAAACGTCGGGTCTCAGTACCGAACCCCGGACTCGAACCGGGACGCCCTTGCGGGCAATGGATTTTGAATCCATCGCGTCTGCCAATTCCGCCAGTCCGGCAACGGGGCGCGAAACGCCCCAACCTCTAGTCATTGTAACGCAAACGCGTCGTCTCGCAAGGGGACGCGCTTTATTTTTTTAACGGCTTGTTTGTCGAGCTACGGATTCTTTCGGCGCTTTGACCTTGTCGCGACGCGCGCAAATCGCTAAATTCGCGACGCCGGCGGCGTAATTACGCGAGGTCGTCGGTCGAGCGTTCACCCCCGCATTGTCTGAGGATATTCCATGACGACGTCGTTTGAGATTTCAGCGTTTCCGCCGGACGAGGCGCCGCGAGCGTCGCGTTTTTGTTCCGCGACGGGCAGACCTTTTCAGTCGGGCGACAAAATGCGCTCCGTTCTTTTTGAGGAGGACGGCGAAATTAAACGCGTCGATCTTTGCGAGGAGGCGTGGCGAAACTACAAGCGTCCGGCGAGCGCCGTCGCGTGGTGGACGTCGCGCGTCGCCGAGCCTGAAGAAAAGAAAAAGATTCTCACGCCCAACGACGCGCTCGTCGCGCTCTTCGAATCGCTCGTCTTCAAACAGGATCAAGCCGATCTGAGGTACGCGCTCGCGCTGCTGCTCGTTCGCCGTCGGGTTTTTCGCTTCGAATTTGAGAATAAACCGAAGGACGCGCTGAAATCCGGGCGAGACTCCATTTTTGTCTATTCCTCGCGAAACGACGCGTGTTACGCCGTTCCGGTCGTTCCCATGAACGAGACGCAGATCGACGACGTGCAAAAAAGACTCGTCGCGCTTCTCGACTCCCCCCCGGAAGACCTTTCCGAATCGATCGCGGAGGCGGCGAGCGTCGCGGAACGAGAATTAGAAGAATAAGAACGCGGCGCAAGGGGAGAAAACGCCCTTGCGTCGTTCTTGGAAAAACGATACGCTCCTCGCAGTCCGTTTCTTCCGCGTCCGTCGGCGAGATCGGACACGGCGACGAAAGGAGTCGTAAACGTCGCCTAAACGCGCAAGGATTGTCGTTATTCTTAGTCGGAAGCATGTCAACGCAGGATCAGTTCACGTTTGTTCGTCTTAACGAACGCCGCTTTAACGTCAAGAGCGCGGTTTTCGCGCGGACGTCGGCGGTCTTGTTTTGCTCGTTTGCCATTCTCCTGACGACCCTTTTTTCTTCGGGGTGTCAAACGACAAAGAAGGTCGACTTGCCGAAGGTCGTCGCGGAGGACGCGACGACGGGCGAACTCTGCGCCGCGATTAACGCGAACAGCGCGAAAATTAAGTCGATCTACGCGCCAAACGCGTCGATGGGCGTGATCAATCAGCCCGGCTGGGCGAAATGCCAACTCTTTTTCGACCGTCCGAACAAGTTGCGGGTTGTCGGCACGGCGGCGCTCATGGGGCGCGTCGTCGACAGCGGCTGCGACGGCGACCAGTTCTGGTTCTGGAGTTCTTTTCAGAACGCCAACGAACTCTATTATTGCAAATTAGATCAATACAAAGGCAGTTCTCTCGCGAAAATCGTGCCGATCGATCCGACGTGGTTCCCCGAAGCGCTGGGAATCGTCGAGATTAAAGAAGACGACGTCGAAGGTCGAACGACAGCCGACGGCGAGATTCTCCTTACGGTCAAAAGACAGACGACCGACGGCGTCTATCGTAAACGCGTCTATATCGAGCCGCGAACGGCGGCGATTCAGCGTCAGGACGTCCAAGATCCGCAGGGCGAGACGATTCTTTCCGTTATCGTTCGCGAGCAGCAGTACGTGGAAACGCCGGGCGTCGTTATGCCGAAAAGAATCGAAATCCGTTGCGAATCGGCGGGAAGCGGTTCGGGGGGAATTGACTTTGCGACTCCGACTCTTCTCGTGGACGTCGGAACGCCGACCCTCAACGATTCGTCCAAGATGGAAGCGGGCGTCTTTCAGCGTCCGACCGACGTGAAAGCGACCGCCGTCGATCTCGGCGCCGGCGCCGCGAGGAATTCCCAAGCGAACGTCGTTTCTCCGCCAAACTTCCAGCCCGTCCGCAACGCGGGAGCAAATCCGCCCGCGCCTCCGGTCCCATATCCCGCACCGCCCGCTCATCGCAGGCC
>CAMZHY010000477.1 GCA_947307005.1 uncultured Planctomycetaceae bacterium | reverse complement strand
TTCTTCGTCGTGATCTGGGCGTTCCTGATGTGGCTCGCCTGGGGCGTCGGGGTTCAGAATAAGATCGTGCCGTGGGCGTTCCTTACGGGCGGTTTCTTCTCCGGTCTCGCGGGCTGGTTCGGGATGAAGACGGCGACGTGGGCGTCGTCGCGCACGGCGGCGGGCGCTCAGAAGTCGCTCAACGAAGGACTTCAGGTCGCGTTCCGCTCCGGGGCGGTCATGGGGCTGACGGTCGTCGGACTCGGGCTCCTCGACGTCGTTCTTTGGTTCGGCGCGCTCTACTGGATTTTCCCGTCCTTCCACTGGACGATGAGTCTCACGGAAATCACGGTCGTCATGCTCTGCTTCGGGATGGGCGCGTCCTCGCAGGCGCTCTTCGCGCGCGTCGGCGGCGGCATCTACACGAAGGCGGCGGACGTCGGCGCCGACCTCGTCGGCAAGGTTGAAGCGGGCATTCCTGAAGACGATAGACGCAACCCCGCGACAATCGCGGACAACGTCGGCGACAACGTCGGCGACGTCGCCGGCATGGGCGCGGACCTTTACGAATCGTACTGCGGTTCGATTCTTTCTTCCGCGGCGCTCGGCGTCGCGGCGTTCGCGTCGCTTGGCGCGCCGGTGAAAACGCAGATGTGCGCGCTCTTCCTGCCGATCGTCCTCGCGGCTGTCGGCGTGCTCCTTTCGATCTTCGGAATCCATCTTGTTAAGACGGACGAGAGCGCCGATCAAGGGACGCTTCTCAAGGCGCTTGGCAAGGGCGTTAATCTTCCGTCGCTCATCATCGGCGTTCTTTCGATCGTCATCTCGGCGCTGATGCTGACCGGAACGGCGAGGTGGGCGGGCTTCTCCGTCGTGACGGGTCTTTTCGCCGGCTGGCTCATCGGCAAGTGGACGGAATACCGCACGGCGTACGAATACAACCCGACGAAAGCGATCGCGCGTCAGGGCAAGACGGGCCCCGCGACGGTCATCATCGCGGGCATCGCGGAAGGCATGTTCAGCGTCTGGGCGCCGGTCGTGATCGTCGGCGTCGCGACGATTCTCGCGTTCGGATTCACGACGGGCTTTGATTTCACGAATTTCAAGACGTTCGCGCTCGGACTCTACGGGGTCGGCGTCGCGGCGGTCGGCATGCTTTCGACGCTCGGCGTGACGCTCGCGACGGACGCTTACGGACCGATCGCGGACAACGCGGGCGGCAACGCGGAAATGGCGGGGCTTCCGGAAGAGGTTCGCAAACGAACCGACGCGCTCGACTCGCTCGGCAACACGACGGCGGCGACGGGCAAAGGCTTCGCGATCGGCAGCGCGGCGCTCACGGCGCTGGCGCTCCTTTCGGCGTACGTCGAGGAAGTTCGCGTCGGGTTCGAACGCTGGGGCGTCTCCGCTGTGAAGACGCTCGAAGCGGACGCCAACGCGCAGGCGGGCTACTACAAGGTCTCCGATAACTTCGTCGTTAAATACGACGGAAAAGACGCCGTCGAGGCGGAGAAGGCGGCTCTCGCCGAGGCCGGTAAAGAGTGGTTCCCGACGTGCTACCTCGTGAAGCCGGATCAGGTCAACAACCCGAACGAAGACGCGCCGATCTATCGCGGCGCGACGGCGACGTGGAAAGAGTCGAACGAAGCGTGGGCTGGGCTCTCGACCAAGAAAGGCCCCGCGCTCATCACGCCGGAAATCGCCGCCGTCTGTCCCTTCGTCCCCGCGACTCCTACGGAAGTCCCCGAGATGACGAACGTCAAGACCGCGCACATGATGGACTGGATGGATTACTACTCCTGCAACCTTCTCAACCCGAAGGTTCTCGTCGGAATCTTCCTCGGCGCGATGGTCGTCTTCGTCTTTGGCGCGCTCACAATGACCGCCGTCGGCCGCGCCGCGTCCGGCATGGTCGAAGAGGTTCGCCGTCAATTCCGCGAGATCGAAGGGATCATGGAATATAAGAACGATCCGGACTACGAGCGCCCGGTCGCCATCTCCACGAAGGCGGCGCAGCGCGAGATGATCGTTCCGTCGCTCCTCGGACTCATTACGCCGATCGTCGTCGGACTCGTCCTCGGCGTCACGGGCGTCATCGGGCTGCTCGTCGGCGCGCTGACGACGGGCTTCTGCGTCGCGGTCTACATGGCGAACGCGGGCGGCGCGTGGGACAACGCGAAGAAGTACGTCGAAGCGAATATCGAGCCGGAACTCGGCGGCAAACGCTCCGATTGCCATAAGGCGACCGTCGTCGGCGACACCGTCGGCGACCCCTTCAAAGACACGACCGGCCCTTCGCTCAACATCATTATCAAGTTGATGAGCATGGTCTCCGTCGTCGCCGCCGGCTTCATCGTCGCCTTCGGCGGGTGGTTCTGATTCGCTAGGATCGAAGAATAACGACGCCGTAATCGGCGGTATGAAAAACGCGCTCGTTCGCTCTTCAACGGAGCGGACGGGCGCGTTTTTACGTTTGACCTCGTCGAGGCGCAGGTAGAATTGACGTTAGGTCAAGTCGAAGATTTGTCGTCGGTCTTGTTCGAATGGGATTGCGCGCGGAGCGCGGCGTTTTGTCTTCGCATGGTTTCATAGAACTTTCGGCGAAATTGTAGTTTGAACGCCATTCGTCTCCTTTTGAAGAGGCGCGCCTCTCTTTTGTGGAAGAAAAAGCCCTTGCCGGAAACGAGGAGGGTTAGAGCGTACGCCGCGCGTCGAATCGCCGCCTTGCATTGGAGAAACGTCGATTTTGCGCGGAAGATTTCGTCCCAGAGAAGATCGAGTTTCTCCTCTTGTTCAGGCGTTTCCGAGAGGGTCAACTTTATCTCCAAGACGCCTCCGAGACAGATGATCAGCAAGAAGAAGGCGACGCCGCTCGCGAAAAGCCCGGAGAGCAAAAGCGTCGCCTTGGAGAAAGCGCCGAGATCCGACGTTGAAAACGCAATCCAGCGATCATGAACGACAAGCAAAGAAAGAACTTCCAGCGCGTGGGTTAGAAAAAAGAGGGCGCCAAGTCCCAGCCAAAAAATAGAGGCGTCGGCTTCGAGAAGTTTTTTTCGATTCTTATACCATATTTTCGACAAGCGTCTGCGCGGCATATCATTAACCTCGCTCTTGTTGTTTTTCAGGTCTAATCGTTCGAGAATGAGGCGGTTGGAGCAACGATT
>CAMZHY010000476.1 GCA_947307005.1 uncultured Planctomycetaceae bacterium | reverse complement strand
GAGGTCAGCCCCGTTACCGTATAAGAGTTTGTAGAAATATTATCGACGATTGCGACGTCAGGGTTGTTGACGGCGGCGTATTCCAGCGTGAAGGTCGCGCCCTGAATCGCGCTCCAAGTCAGAGTTATCGAACTTGTCGTCGACGCGTACGATTCGATCGTCGGCGCGCTTTGTTCAAGGGGCGTCGAAAAGATGGAGAACGTTTCGCCGGCGTGCCACGGGTGTTCCACTTGGGAACTGTTCTTTTTTTTGAAACCTCCGTTCGGCGCGTAGTTTTCGAGCGGTTCGGAGGTGTTCGATTCCCCTTTCAGTCTCGCCTGAGAAAACGGATCGTCCTGCTCTGCGTATATAAACGCTTCGATTCCCGTCGAACGCTGACTCAACGCTTTTTCAAACGATTGCGAATAACCGACCAACGCGCCGACGCTGTTGTGACTTGTGAGAGACGGCTCGTAATGGTTCGTCGCCGCGCCGCCCGCGAAATGCGCCGAGCCGACATACTCGCTCCGAACAGTTCCCGTCTCCGGATCGAAAACATCGTCCAAAATTCCGCCCGAGTAACACTGCGTGAAAACGCACGTTACGTAACCGCTCTGAATCTGGAAGAGCGCGTCGCGCACCGTCGCCCCGGAGATATTTTCGCCCCAGCCGCAAAGATAATCGCCGTAGTCCGTCGTCGCTTCCGAATTGCACGCGCCATGATCAAAGGTCCAGAGGAGCAGGTGCGAATCCGCCGTCATGCGCGTGTTGATCTCGGCAAGCGTCGAGGTCAATTCAGCGCCGGTCGCCGCGCGCACCGGCGTGTCAAGACCGGTCGCAAAGGTCATGTTCGAGGTCGACGCGCGTTTATTAACCTTATCAACGCACAAGTTGACGCTCTCTCTGGTCGTGTCGCCGTCCGCGTAGAGAATATAAATCTTGGTCGGATCAAGGTGGAACTCTTCCACAAGCTTAAAGTAATAGTCGATCAACCCGTCGTAATAATACATGTAATTGGAAGTCGCGTTGACGCCGCCGACGAAGAGCAGCGCGTAATCGTCGGAGCTCGGCGTCTCCGAGACGACGGGCGTCGTTCCGCGCGGAAAATACGTCGTATCGTCCCCGATTAAATACTGGAACGAAGAATACATGGCGACGTTTTGCGTTTTGACCGCCGTCAGACCGGCTCCCATCTCGGAAGTAAAGGTCGATTGATAGATCGAAATTTCCGGAATTACGCCGGTGAATTTAATTCCGCCGAATTGCGTCAGACCCGCTTTAGCGTCGAACGTAACGGAGGAGCCGTTCACTTTGATTGTCGTCAAGGCGCTTCTGGGCGAGAGGATCGAAATCGCGCCGCTTTCCTCATAATTGACGTCGAGGGAAATCGAGGCGCTGGAAAGATCAAGCCCGTTGGGCAAAAGAATGACGTCGTCGACGGGCGTGTTTCGCGCGGTTTCAATCGCGGCGTTAAACTTATCCGCCTTGTTCGACGTCAGCACGATGATATTGACGTCGGCTAAAGATTCGGGCAACGACAAATCGTCGTAACGCTGTCGCAATTCTTCGTATTCGGCGGTCGAAAGGTACGAGCCGCTTTTCGTCTCAACGGTTTGTTCTTCGGAATCGGACGAATCCGTCCAAAAGACGTCGTCGCCAAGCGCTCTCACTTTAACGAAATAGTTCTTATGGGCCGCAAGGTCGGCAAGAATAAAACGATCTTCCGAAGACGCGACTGCGACCTCAGTGAAGTCGTTCTCCCCCTCCGTTTTGTAGCTAACGACATATCCCGTCGCGCGCGGATTGGCGCTCCACTCGACGCAGATAGAATCGAACCCGATCGCGCTTGTCAAAACAGTCGGCGTTTCAAGCGCGGTCGCGACGAAAGGCGACGACGTCGTCGTTAGCGACGTCGCGGGAGAATACTCGGAATCGACGCCGTCGTTCGCGGCGAAACGGATTTTGACTTGATATTCGGTATTCGGCGCGAGTCCCGCAATCTGCGTATGAGTTTCCGACGCGGCGACGGTCGTCGATTCGAAGGACTCCGAGCCGACGGGCGCCCACGCGACACAATATCCAGACGCGTTCGGAATGGGATTCCAATGGAGCAGAATGGAGTTGTTCGAAACGTCGGTCGCAGTGAAGGTCGGCCATTGGGCTTGCACCGTAACGACGTCGACGGCGACGGACCAATCGGAATCGAGGTAAAGACCGTCTGTTCCGCGCGCTTTAACGCAAACGCTGTACTCGGAGCCGGACATGAGCCCGTTAATCGTGCAGTTCGTTTCCGAAGCGGCGACGTTGACAATTATGAAAGAACCGTTGGACTGCTTATACCTCACGCTATAAAACCCGGCGTTCGCAACGACGTCCCAAGAGACCGTCAAAGAGGTCGACGCGGCTTCGACGGTCGCGATCGGCGTTTCAAGCCGCTCCAACGCGTTCTGTTCCACTTCGGACGTCGTTGCGGCGACCGCCGTCGAGTAATCGGAATTCGCGTAGGCGACGCCGTCGCCGAGCGCTTGGACGCAAACGTCGTACTCCGTATTTTCGTCGAGTCCGTCGATCGTATAGCTCAGAGACGCTCCCGCATCGATGTCCGCCCATTCCGTTTCGCTCGCGCGCTTATAAGAGACGATATATCGCTCGGCGTTTGCGACCGCGTCCCAACTGACCGTCAGCGAGGTTGACTCGACGTCGACGGTCGCGACCGGCGTTTCTAATCGAATAAGCTCCGCAATCGTCTGGGCGCGAACGATCGGAGAATAGACGCTCTTGTAGCTTACGCCGTCGCCGAGCGCTTTGACGCGAACGTCGTACTCCATATTCGGGTCAAGACCGATTATCGTATAGCTCGTATCCGTCCCGACATTCTTGTTCGTCCACATCGTCTCGCCCGCGAGCTTATAGGAAAAGCTGTATCGCTCGGCGTTCGGGATCGCGTCCCATGAGACGGTAATCGTCGTTCCCGTCTTGTCCGAGACCGTCAGAACCGGCGTCGCGAGCGGAACAGGACCGACGGGCTGATCGGGAGTCGAGTCCGTCTGCGCGCGGACGATCGCGGAATAGACGCTCTTGTAGGTTACGCCGTCGCCGATCGCTTTGAGACGCAAATCGTAGTTCGTATTCAGGTCGAGTCCGGTTATCGTATAGTTGGTATTCGTCTC
>CAMZHY010000475.1 GCA_947307005.1 uncultured Planctomycetaceae bacterium | reverse complement strand
CGGACTATCACTCCTGCGGCGCGATCTACGGGTTCCAAGCCCCGACGAAAAACGTTACGAAGAAGCCCGGCGAATGGAATAGAATGATCGTTATCGTCAACGATCGCGACATTACGGTCTTCCTCAACGGCGAAATGATCAACCACATTAACACCGCCGAATGGACCGACCCCGCCAAGAGCCCGAACGGAACCGACATTGAAGAAAAGTTCCGCGGTCGCAGTCTCTCGACCTTCGAACCCTACGGATACGTCGGAATCCAGGGTCTGCACGGCAACTCCCCGATGAAGGTCCGCAACGCGACGATCAACCCGATCGCGAATCCCGACACGAGCCGCGAAGGCTGGGTCTCCCTCTTCGGCGATAAGCTCGAAAACGCGGAATTCGATCCCGAAGTCTGGTCGATCGACGACGAAGGCGTCCTTCATGCGACGAAAGACGACGTCATCTGGGCGAAGGACAAGTACGAAAACTTCTCCCTCGACTTCGAATTCAAGACGACGGAAAAAGCCAACAGCGGCGTCGTCATCCAGTGCACGGACAAGGGGAACTGGATTCCGAACTCCTTCGAAGTTCAGATCTTCGACTCCGACGGACGCGACGTCGACATGAGCGACTGCGGCGCGATCTACGGACGCGTCGCCCCTCAGTTCAACGTCTGCAAGGCGCCGGGCGAATGGAACCGTATGACAATCAACGTCATGGGACCGTTGGTCACGGTGATCCTTAACGACCAGCTCATTACCGTCTGGAACAAGAGACTGTGGACGAAAGCCGACGAGAACCCGGACGGCACCAAGCCCTTCCCGTGGCTGATCAACAAGGCGCCCGCCGAGACCGAAAACGCCGGTTTCGTCGGATTCCAAGGACTCCACGACAAGAACCCCGTCGTCTATCGCAACATCAAGATTCGCAAGTTCGAATTCCCGAACCGCCCGAATCGCAACCGATAACGAAGTTTTAGCCCGATTGCCGTAACATATCGTGAGCTTTCGGGTTAGAGACATGAACTACGCGCGGGAAAATACGCAAAAAATATCGAGTTTATTGATTTTTTTCGTTTTTTCCCGTGTTTTTTGACGTTTTCATTCAAGCGGCTATTGCTAAAATAAGTTTTTAGCGTACCATATCGACAAAATAAGAATACGAACGCGGGTCGCAACTGCGCGGCGCGACGTTCAATAATCGACCCTACTTAAGTATAGGAATCAAAACCATGAAAAAGATTTTTGCTCTTACCCTCGCTCTCGTTTGCGCCGCTGGTCTTTCCCTCGGATGCAAGCCCGCCGCTACCGACGCTCCCGCGACGACGACCCCCGCCGCGACCGAAGCGCCTGCTGAAGAAGCCGCTACCGACGCCGCCGCTACCGACGCCGCCGCGACCGACGCTCCCGCTGAGGAAGCCGCCGAAGCTCCGGCCGCCGACGCCGCCGCCGAGTGATTTCATTAAGTTCGATCTAGCGGACGTCTAGCTTGCGCAATCTCGCGAAATCGCGAGTTCGCAAATCATATATATGGAGAGGCGCGTTTTAGAACGCGTCTCTTTTTCTTTTTGCGTCGAGAAATCGCGGCGGCGATTACGAGAGGGATAAAATAAGAAATTGGTCTGAGAACGCGGATCGCTGACGAAATTCTATGTAATAAAGAAACGGCGCGAGACCAAACGCTTCGCGCCGTTTCTTTTAGTTTTGAGTTTTCCCGTCCCGCGACGCGAAGCTTCCTTAAACGCGGCGCCGCGTGTTCGGAAAGCGACCAGCGGGAGCGATTACCGAACTAGCCGCGCGGCAGCGCGAACCGTCCGCCGCGACGTCGCCGCCGCGCTCGATTGTATTCTCGTTCAGCGTTGCAAGCATACCCTATAACGTAGCGTCATGTGTTCGGAAAGCGACCAACGGGAGCGATGACCGAACTAGCCGCGCGGCAGCGCGAACCGTCCGCCGCGACGTCGCCGCCGCGCTCGATTGTATTCTCGTTCAGCGTTGCAAGCATACCCTATAACGTAGCGTCATGTGTTCGGAAAGCGACCAACGGGAGCGATGACCGAACCAGCCGCGCGGTAGCGCGAACCGTCCGCGGCGACGTCGCCGCCGCTAAACCCATTTCGTCAACGAAGAAGGCGCGAAGCCTAAGCCTCGCGCCTTCATTTTAACACGTTAGCTTGCCGCTATCAAAGGCGATCAAAGATTGCCCATGCGATAGATGAGGTCGGCGGCGCGGGTGCTGTAACCCATTTCGTTGTCGTACCAAGACAGAATCTTGACGAGGTTGCCGCCGATGACCATGGTCCATTCGGGGACGAAGATGGAGCTGAAGGACTGTCCGACGACGTCGGCGAGGACGAGCGGATCTTCGCAGTAGTCGAGAATGCCCTTGAAGTTTTCGGTCTCGGACGCGGCCTTAACGGCGGCGTTGACTTCTTCCTTCGTGACGTCTCTTCCGAGGACGGCGACGAGGTCGACGATCGAGCCGGTCGGGGTCGGGACGCGGAGCGAGATGCCGGTGAGCTTGCCCTGGACTTCGGGAATGACGAGTCCGACGGCCTTCGCGGCGCCGGTCGTGGTCGGGATGATATTGACGGCGGCGGCGCGACCGCGGTAGATGTTCTTATAGGGCTTGTCGAGCGTGACCTGGTCGTTCGTGTAGGAGTGGACCGTGGTCATGAGACCCTTGACGATGCCGAAGTTGTCGCTGAGGACCTTGGCGACGGGCGCGAGGCAGTTCGTCGTGCAGGACGCGTTGGAGACGAACTTATCCTCGGCGGTGAGCGCTTCCGTATTGACGCCGAGAACGATCGTCTTCGCGGGGCCGCTCTTGACGGGCGCGGAAATCACGACCTTCTTCGCGCCAGCCTGGATGTGGCTGTCGTAACCTTCCTTGTCGCCTTCCGCCGCGCCGGTGAAGAAACCGGTGCTTTCGAGAACGACGTCGGCGCCGAGCTTCGCCCACGGAATCAGGGACGGCTTCATTTCCTTGGTGACCGGGATCTTCTTGCCGTTGACGATCAGGTTGTTCTCGTCGCAGCTGACTTCGCCGTCAAAACGACCCTGAGAGGAGTCGTACTTGAGCAGAACCCTGAGGGTTTCCGTGTCGGTCAGGTCGTTGATGCCGACGACGTTGTACTTTTCAGGGAACTTGGCCATCTGACGGAAGAC
>CAMZHY010000474.1 GCA_947307005.1 uncultured Planctomycetaceae bacterium | reverse complement strand
CTGATTGACCCAGTATGAAAATGACGCTCCCCAAACACCCTTCTGTGAATCGAAGCGAATGTTTACTTGTATTCCCCGGAATACTCGTCGTTTTTTCATTTTGCACAATCCTTCTTATAGGTTGTCACAGTTATCCAAAGGACGGCGAACATCGTGTCACAGTCATTACTAACGTTCAGTCTTTCGAAAAAAATAAACAAGAATATCCTGACACTGAACTTGTCCTTACGGTCGATAACAGGGTTGACAAGATCGTTCTTTCGTCAAATCGAAAGAGGTTGATTCTAGAAACGCGGCGTGAAATACAAGGAAAAGAAAAAAGTGCGGAAACACAGTCTGGGACGACGCTGGACGTTGAACTATGGAACATAGAATTTGCAGACGCTCGTCAAGAATTATTCTCTCAAAATGATAAATACCTCGTCGGAACCACTTCTGGACTTGCAGCATTTGATGAAAAAGGGGAACGGTTATTCTGGCTCGACCAAGAAGCAAACCCATTTTTTCTTCAAAGTATGCAAAAAGACTCGGTTGTTCGAGGGGCTGCGTTAGATCGCGAGTCTTCCTTAGATGCAAACGATAATTGGGTAGAATTATCTTCGTTGCGTCCGTTGCCTTTATATTTACCTTGGCGTGTGAATGAAGATGAATCTAAGGAAAATACTTTACATACTGACGACGATCTCAGCAACCAAGCGACAAATGAAATACAAAATGAAATAATTCGTGTCGACAATTCGGTTCAGAACCTAAGTACGGACGCTGAAAACGATGAACTTCAACATTTATCAGAAAAAGATCTTACGTTTGTCGAAGAACATAGTGAACTTCCCAATATCGTCAAGAATACGCCAGAGTCTGTAGAAAGGCAACTTTTCGCAGAGGAAGAACGAGAAAAAACTACCGCCCCCCCCGGGTCCACTTCAGAAGTCCAAATTACCAACGAAGATATTTCCGATCAACCGTATCTCAATGTCGTTATGACCAAACCTTTGGAATCGGACACGCTCCTTCTTTTATATCCCGAGAGTAGCGATTAGACAGGAGGAGAGGTCAAACATCTTAAAACGTCTCTTGTAACCAAAAATGCGGAAGATGTTTGGCTTTCCCCATCTTCAAAATGGCTTGTGTGTCATACTGTGAGCGAAACAGAAGAATTGTTCGATTCCTCACAGACGATTGAAAAGCAAGAAAAAGACGAATCAGAAACGGAACATGAATCCGAATCGTATTCATTAGAATGGGCCCTCGTTCCTGTCCGTGATCGAAAACGCATCGTTCGGTTTCCGAATACAATCAAGATGACTTTTGATTCTTCGACGTCCGACGAAGAAATACATGGACGAATCATAGACGTTTTAGCTGTTTCGGACGCTGAAGATCTCGTTGCAACGTTGGTTGAGGAATCATCTCAAAATCCTCGTTATAAAATAGTTATCTGGGATCTTAACGTCGCTCTTAACGTCGAACTTGAAAAGGCTCGAACGCCCCTTCAAGCAATTGAAGTCTCCCAAATAGCCCTTCCCCATCCGATTTCAAGAAGATACTGCAAATTTTCACCTTCTGGCAAATCAATTGCCGCAAGAATCGATCCACATTACGTGACTGTCTGGCAATCGACAAACGGACGCCTAATCGTCGAGGTCGGCGAACATTTAGGAGTGGTTCACGATTTTGAATTTTCTCCAAGTGAAACGAAAATGGTCGTTGGAACAGGGGATAACATCGGACAAGTTTTCCTTTGGGAAATACGTAAAGGCGTCGCGTTTCAAACGCTTGATAATTTCCCCCAAAGTATAAAGTCTATCGACGCGGTAGCGTTTTCCAGTAATGAACGCTTTGTCTATTTTGCAAACGATCAAGGTGAAATCCGACGCTGGGATATTCGTCCAAAAATTCAGACGTTTGATTAGCCTTAATTCGATTCTCGGCTTTCTGTCGCATAGCGACTTCTTTGTTTTTCGCTAAGATAAACAAAGAGAAATCAATTAGAACTGATATGTGAAATAGATTGATTCTTGATTCTCCTTGGATTCTAGTAGAATAGCGTAGACGCCGTTTCTCACTTCATGAGGCATTTAAATGGATTATCAAAACATCTCCCTAGATGAAGAACCTGTTCTTTATCAAAGTCGTATTTTTAAGGTGGTCGAAAGAACCCAAAGTGGTCGGAGCGGCAAACCGCTAAAGCGTCAAGTCGTCAAACATCCCGGCGCTGTCGGAATTGTCCCCGTTCTTCCTGATGGAAGAGTTCTTCTAATCAAGCAGTTCCGTATTACTTTTCAAGAGTATATCTATGAAATTCCCGCCGGAACTCTCGAACCCAAAGAAGACTCCCTCGTTGCGGCCAAAAGAGAATTACGCGAGGAGACTGGATACAAAACAGATAGTTTTCAGTTGCTCGCCTCGATCTACACGTCGCCGGGCATTCTTCAGGAAAAACTCGTTCTCTATCTCGCAACTGATCTTATTGAAGACGAAAGCTCTCCAGAGGAAGGAGAATTGATTATTCCTACGCCCATGACTTGGTCTGAGATCGACAACCTGATCGACGCAGGATCGCTCCACGATGCAAAATCAATATCGGGTCTTTTACTAGCACGCCGCAGTCTTGGAATCAATTGATTATTTCAAAATATGTTCGCTAGAATCCAATATTGTCTAACGTCGTCGATCCGTTCTTCCTGAGGAAAAGGCAAATCTTTAACAATGCTAATAGTCGCAAGTTGTTGGGAATTTCACTTGGCAACACTCCGAAACAAAGTCAAATAGATCTGGATGCGGCGCGCCTCTCGAGACAATACTTATTTGAGGACTCTTGTTCGCTCTCCTAGGACAATAATCTCAAAGCATTTTTTAAAGTAGTCGATTGTCTCGGGAGGGATCGCCGGACGTTTTTATCTTGAAGCTCAGATTTTCTGATATTGTCAGTATTGCGGTTCTAGTAGGAATTGACAGATACGACGAAGCACAAGGACGCTCGTCCCTTGTTCCATTACGTCGTTTTCATCTGTCGACACGCTTATTCTCAGCAAGTAACGAGTCGTTTCGGAGTTGAGTCATCTTGAGACTTGAACCATCCATGGAGTTAGGCGTTACTCCAAGTTAAGACGCCCTGTGATTGAAACTAACGTCATCGTAATGCGCCTCCTGAAAGAAGAAGTCTC
>CAMZHY010000473.1 GCA_947307005.1 uncultured Planctomycetaceae bacterium | reverse complement strand
ATACGTTCGCTAAGAGTCGTTTTACCCGAGTCAATGTGGGCGGATATGCCAATATTTCTTAATTTTCCAAGCTCAGACATATATCATAATTCCTGTGGCAACATCGTCTTCTCTCTAGGAACAGAGCTGTTCGACGAAGCATGTAAACAAAGTCTATCCTTCAACAATTGTCGTTCGATTATATCGCTCGTCAATTTTTGGCAAGTCCCCGAAAACTATTTTGAAAACAATCGTTCCGCCATCTTTTTCATCAAAGAAATCTGCAAATAACCGTCGTCTAAACGATAATAAACAAATCGTTTTCAAGCTAGACTCACGATCATATTTTCATTATCATGCTTCGAGGTTGGTTCGTACTGGCAAGAGACAATCTTTGTTCAAATACTCGTATTCTCCGCCAACAGCAGTCTGCATTTGGACGTCCAGCGCCGCCGTTATTGTCGGGATACGTCCTTACAAAGGAGTTGAAATCCATGGGAAAAGTATTAAAGAGGTTAACTTGGTTCGGTCATAACTGTTTTCTGTTTGAATACGGCGACGTTAAGTTCATCGTCGATCCATTCCTCGTCCCTGGAATCGCGCCGGTTCAAGCGAGCGATATCCAAGCGGACTATCTTCTCGTTTCTCACGGACATTCCGATCATTGCGCCAACGCGTTGGAGATCGCTCGGAAGTCGCAAACAACTCTTGTCGGAGTCGCAGAAGTTGCAAGCTTCTTTGGACGTCAGGGGATAAAAACCGAAAGCGTTAACATCGGCGGCGCGATTTATCTCCCTGTTTTCAAAGATTCAGAGACGCCCAAAGCTCAGATTTTGACAGTACAAGCAACGCACAGTTCGACAATGCCCGACAATTCCTCTGGCGGAGCGTCCGTCGGCTTTATTCTGTCAATCTCTCAAAACGGAGCCTTCCTCTCTCCAGACAGGGGGGGGATCAAACCGATGAAAGAAGTCCTCGCAGACGCGTCTGCATTTTCAATCTACTTTGCTTGCGACACTGGATTCTTCACCGACATGAACTGGATCGGAACTCTTGGAATCGACGTCGCCGTCCTTCCCATCGGCGATCGTTTCACTATGGGACCGTCTCTGTCGCTTGACGCGATAAAAGCAATTAATCCTCAGTATGTCGTTCCTTGCCACTTTAACACGTGGCCCCCTCTTGAGCAAAACATTGAAAAATGGAGCGACGTTCGCCAGTATACAAAAGCGATTCCGTTGGTTTTAACGCCAGGCGTCGCAGCTTGTGAAAACGAGTTAGGCGCATGGAAGTAGCATGGACGAGATCCGTTATTATGAATAGTTCGTATTACAGTCACCGCACGGGTCATCTACTATGCTTGTCGCCAATAATCTGACAAAAATCTATGGTCGTTTCATTGCGGCGGAAAACGTTTCTTTCAAAGTAGAAAAGGGGGAAATCGCCTGTTTTCTCGGTCCCAATGGGGCTGGTAAAAGCACGACAATGAAAATGCTCGTCGGTTTCCTAGCTCCTACTTCGGGATCAGCGTTAATTGCGGGCTATGATATGACGCGGGAAAGGATCAATGGGGCGCGAAGTTTGGGATATCTCCCCGAAAACGGTCCTCTTTATCCGGACATGACGCCAGAGTCCCTTCTCGCATTTTTCGCTGAATTACGTCGAATTCCGCCGAAGTCGCGACGATCACGAATCGACGAAGTCGTTGAACTGTGCGAACTCCAGTCTGTTTTTCGCCGTCCATTAGGACGGCTTTCACGCGGTTACCGTCAACGCGTCGGCATGGCTCAGGCGCTTCTTCACGACCCAGACGTCGTTATTCTAGACGAACCAACTGCGGGTTTGGATCCTAATCAAATTCAACACGTTCGCGACGCCATTAAACGTATTGGTCGCGCCAAAACGGTGCTCCTCTCCACTCATATTCTTCAGGAGGTTCGCGCGGTCGCAACGCGCGTCGTCTTCATCTCAGACGGTCGAATCGCTTTTGACGGCGCCGTCGACGAATTCGGCAAAACGACGGACGACTTTGATCAAAAGTTTAAGGAAATCACAAGTAAGCGAATAGATCGTTATCTCCAGACAAACGCATCGCACGTAAACTAATATTCCGCTCGTTGTCATCTTTTGTTAAGACAGGTTTAAATATCGAATGTTTGCTGTATTCAAACGTAATTTTCTGGCGTATTTTTTGAACCCCACTGGTTACGTTTTTATTTGTGTTTTCGTCCTTCTAAGTTCCGGGGCGGCGTTTTTGCCCGACGAGTTTGTCAATTCAAACTTAGCTAATCTGGACCAACTCAACGTTTGGTTCCCACTAATTGCGCTCGTCTTTACCCCCGCGATCTCAATGAGCGTTTGGGCGGACGAACGGCGTTTCGGCACCGATGAACTCCTAACGACGCAACCCATATCTTCCTTGACCATTATTCTTGGAAAATATTTTGCGACAGCTCTCGTTTATACCGTGTCCCTTCTATTCTCCGCGTTTTCTAACTATATAATTTTGAGGTTTTTAGGAACGCCCGACCCAGGACTTTTCATTACTACATACGTCGGATATTGGCTTGTCGGAATCGCCATGACCGCAATCGCAATGATTGTCTCGTACATGACCTCGCAACTTACCGTCGCCTATATCCTAGGGGCGTTATTCAACGCGCCCCTTGTCGCGCTTAAATGGGCCGACGCTCTTCCTCTTTCAGATAGAACCGCAAGTTTGCTAAAATCATTTAGCATAGACTCTTTTCTAGAGCCGTTCGGACGCGGAGTCGTCTCCGTCGCAGGGATTGTTTACTTCGTTGCAATTCCTGTCCTCGCCATTTATATATGCGTCGTCCTGCTTGACCGAAAGACATGGATGGCGCAACATCCCAAGATAAGAAGTTGCCGTTACATATACCGTATTCTGGCGTCGGTTCTCCTCGCGGTTTCAATAGTGGGCGTTCTCCAAGATCACGATCTTCAAGCTGACTGTACGGCCGAAAAACTCAGCGCCTTATCTCCAGAAACAATCAAACTTCTTGAGGAAACAAAGGCAAATTACCCTATTGTTATAGAAGCAAGACTGAGCGCGCATGTTCCGCAAGATTACGTTCAAACTAAACTGAACGTCGTTTCAATCCTAAACGAACTAAAAAATCGTTCAAAAACACCCGTTTTTTTGGACGTTCGAGAAGTATCTCCCAA
>CAMZHY010000472.1 GCA_947307005.1 uncultured Planctomycetaceae bacterium | reverse complement strand
ACCTTCGCGCCGCCGACGCTCGCGCCGCTGAAGCCCGCTTCGCTAATGATATCCGCCGCGCGCTCGCCCCTCGGATTCTTGAACATTCTCGCGTATCCTTCGCCGTTTTCAAGGTTGGGACGCGCCTGTTCTCGCGCGATCCATATCATCTGCAGACGTCTAGCGAGCGTTTCGGCGGAATCCGGCTCGAGTCGCAGTTCGACGGAAAGAACGACGGCGACGTCGAGGTTGCTGTCGCGATATCCAAAGACGAGTTCGTCCGCCGACAATTCGACAAGCTTTCCGTCGTAGGTCGCGACGCGAACGGACGTCACCCACTGTCCGAGCGAAACGTCGGTTGTCGACGCGTTGGTCACGACGGCGGCGCCGACCGTTCCGGGAACGCCGACGAGCCCTTCAATTCCGGAAAGACCGGCGCTTGCGGCGGTCGTGACGAGACGTCCCAACTTCGCTCCGGCGCCCGCGACGACGCGCGGCGCGTCGACGACGATTTCTGTAAACGCCGGTTCTGAAAGCTGAATCGCCATTCCCGGCGCGCCGACGTCGGACACGAGAAGCGCCGAGCCGTCGCCGATGACGCGGGCGTCGATCCCGTCTTCTTGGCAGGCGACGAGAAGTCCGACAAGCTCCTCTTCGGAGCGCGGTCGCGCAAGGTATTCGATCGCGCCGCCGAGCCTTAGCCAAGTTAGGCTCGACGTCGGAGCGTTGTACTGCAGTATTTCTCGAAAAGCGTCAACTTTAGGCATGGGAGCGACTCCGCAAGGAACGCGTGAATTCTTTCTCTATCGGCGCGACGCCGCCTTTGAACGTCGTTATTTTTTTGGGGGAGTCGCGAGCATATTGGTAATCGCGGCTCCGAAATCTTCCGGGGTTTCAAATTTGTAATAGACGCTCGCGAATCGAACGTAGGCGACGTCGTCGAGTTTGCGCAACAGGTTCATCGTCATTTCGCCGATTTTTTCCGTGGCGACTTCGACCTCGCCTTCCAGCGACGTTTCAAGGGAAGCGATGAGTTCCGAGATTTGAGAATCGCTGATCGGACGCTTCCAGCAGGCGCGTTCGACTCCTTGGCGAATTTTGTTGCGGTCAAAGGGAACGCGCGAGCCGTCGCGTTTGACGACGCGGAGGTTCACCGCCTCGATGCGTTCGTACGTGGTGTAGCGTCTTCCACAGGTGAGGCAGGCGCGGCGGCGACGGATGACGAAACCGTCGTCGCTCGTGCGCGTTTCAATAACTCGGTCGTTGTCGGCGCGGCAGAAGGGGCACTTCATAACGGAGACTTCCTTTCTCTCAAAACAGACGACGTGTTTACACAATCAAACGAAACGGCGTCGCGGACGCGCGAAATCCTAAAACGCGTTTGCGACGCGGAAATATCATATGTTATTGTAAAGGCGTTTTCGGCGCCGTAGCGCGCCGTTAGTCGAGGGTTTCCCACGGAGGCGCGATCGGCAGATGCGCGTCGAAGTCTTCGAGGAGCGCCTGCTGGTAATCTCCCGCGAACTTTCCGCTGAGGAATTTATCGACGCCCTCTTCGTAGAAACGTTTCCACGACGCTTCTTCTTCGCCGGGGTTGATTGGGAAGAAGAGCGCGTTGTTGGCGAGCGCGGCTTTGTAGTCGCCGGGCGCGTCGCCGATCATGAGCGCGTGATTCTCGGGATATTGCGAAGCGAACGCGAGGGACTGCTTTTTGGTTCCGAACTCCTGACCGCAAATCGTCTGAACGAGGGGCGCCAGCCCTTGGTTCGCCCATTCGCGTTCAAGCGCCGCTTGAGGGGTCGCCGAAACGACGAGGACGTCGGCCTTACCCTGCAGTTTCTGGAGACTTTCGCGAACCATCGGGAAGGGCGGAACTCCGTCGCCGACGATGCGGTCGACGGTTTGATTGACGTCGAGCGACCATTCAAGGGTCTTCTTCATGACGGGATCGCCCGTTTTTTCGACGAAATCGGCGAGCGCCGCGTTCCCGAGTTTCGTTTCGGTCGTCATCCAGTCGACGATTTCCTGCGGAATATCGATCTTAACGCCGCGCGCGACGACCTCCGGTCGCTTTTGCAACAGTTTAAAAACTTCGATCAGCGCCGGGAAACGGTTGACGCCGCGCGACTTCGAATAAAGATTGACGAATTCGGCGGCTTCCCGCGCGTATTTGCTTACGCCTTTGAGGTTCCAGTGGTGGATAATGCACGGAATGAAACATTCCTTGTGCTTGAGTTCCATCGTGTCGAAAGCGCAGCCGTCGGAGTCGATTCCGACGAGAAAATCACGGGTTTTAGCAAACTCTTGCGACATCGTATCCCCCTGAAGATTCGTCAACTTGAGCGAGTTGGAACTGGAGCGAAGCGCGCTCCTTCATAGAAAATGATAGCGTCTTTTGACCGAATAGCAAGGGGAAACGAATGTCCGATACGACGAAAACGCCCGATTTCTTTACTCGCGTCGTATTGACGTATGGAGTCGTTTTCCGAACAGAGAAAGGGAAAAGGCGTCCGCGTTGTCGACGCTTGGACGCCTTTTCTCTCGATTTCAAAACCGCTCGTTCCTATCGACTTTTTAGGAAACGCCTTCGAATATCCGTCATTCGCCGTCGGAATGATCGTTTTTACGACTTCTCAGACCGACGCGGCGATTATTGAAGAACCGTCCGAAGGGGGTGCAAGTGAGAAGCGCGGGCAGGAAGATGAGATCGCCGAACTCCGCCGTGGCGAGGATCGCGAGCATCATGATTCCGAAGCGCTGCGTCGGGACGAACGTGCTGAACGCGAAGGAGAAGAGGCCCAGTCCCGCGATAAGCGTCGATTCCGTCATGGCCGCGGCGCAGCGTCGGTAGGCGTTGAGCGCCGCCTCTTTGGGCGTCATGCCTTGACCGATACCGTCGGAGAACCACGTCAAATAGTGCATCGTGTCGTCGACCGCGACGCCAAGCGCGACCGACGCGGTCATCATCGTGCCGACGTCGACCTGAACGCCGATCCACCCCATGAAGCCGAAAACGACGACGACGGGGAAAATGTTCGGCAACATGGCGATGAAACTCGCGGGAACGCTCTTGAGCAGGAAGACGAAGACGATCATGATCAGAACGAACGCCATGATCAAACTCGACGTCAACCCCTTAATGAGCTCGTGTTCCGTTTGATAGACGAGCGGGACCATTCCCGTGTATTTCATCGCAATT
>CAMZHY010000471.1 GCA_947307005.1 uncultured Planctomycetaceae bacterium | reverse complement strand
CCCCGCGATACGCCTTACTGCCGCTAATCGCGCAGTTCGTCAGCGACAACGTCCCGTAGTAGTTGTAAATCGCCCCCCCGTTGTCGTTAGAACTCGTGCCGCTCCAATAACCGTTCGCAAACGCCACCCCTGTGATCGAAACGTCCGCACCCTGACCAAGGCTCAAGATTCGCGTCGTCTCACCGCCGCTAATCGTCACGCCCGGCGCGTCGTTCTCCGCGTCCCACAGGTTCGTCGCGTCTATCGTTAACGATTTGTCCGTCGTCAGTTGACCGAGAGTCGAATCGAGCGTGATCGTCTCGCCTTTGAGAGAACTCGCGAACGTGATCGCGTCCCAGTCGTTCGCGCTCGCCAGCGCCTCGCGAAGCGTGACCACTCCGTCGCTGGCGTCCACGACGTCTAACGCCGACGTCACAACGATCGGCTCAGGCTCCGGCTCGACGCCGCGATATTCATACGCCCCAAGATCGACCGCTTCGCCGACAATACGGGCGTTCCCCGCAAGATCGACGTCCCCCTGTGAAACATACTGATTGTCTCCTTGGTTGATCGCCTGAGAGTTTGTCGCAAGTCGATAGCCGCGCGCAAAGAGCGGCGCCGATTCGTCGTAGGTCAGGTTGTTCTCGCCCGCCGACCAATCGGTGAAGCTCGACAGCGTGTTGTACCCCTTGACGCTAACGCTACCGCCATCGCGATAAACGTCCGCGCCGTCCGTCGCGCTGTTCGTCGCGACGATCGTATTGTACGCGTTGAAAGCGCCGCTCGCATAAACGCCGCCCCCGGCGCTTTTCGCCGCGTTACGCGCGATCGTGCTGTTATACGCGGAGAGCGTCCCGCCATTGTGAAATATGCCGCCGCCGCCATACGCCGTCGATACGTTGTTTGTGACCGCGCAATTATTGAGCGTCGTATTGCCGGAAGAGGTAGAATAAATTCCACCGCCGAAACCGTTAGTCGCCCTATTGTAGCGGATATCGCTGTTCTCTAGCGTTAACGTCCCGGAACTCATGGAAATCGCGCCGCCGTAACTCGCCGTATTGTTCGTCACGCTACAGCCGGTAAACGTCGCGACTCCATAGTTCTGGTAGAACGCGCCGCCGTTGCCGGAACTCGTCTTGTTGCCGTCTATCTCGCTATTCGTTACCGTCAGCGTTCCGTAGTACTGGTAAAACGCGCCGCCGTTGCCTGTAGAGATATTGTTCGTCACCGCGCAGTTCGTAAGCTCCGTCGTACCGTAGTAGGAGTACAACGCGCCGCCATAGTGCGCCTTGCTGGCGCTAATCGCGCAATTCTCAAGCGACAACGTTCCATAGTAATTGCAAATCGCGCCCCCGTTGTCGCCCGAGTTGCCCGTCCCGCTCCAACGACCGTTCGCAAACGCTACCCCCGTAATCGAAACGTCCGCCCCCTGACCAAGGTACAGGATGCGCGTCGCGGCCCCGCCGCTGATCGTTAGTCCCGGCGCGTCGTTCTCCGCGTCCCACAGGTTCGTCGCGTCTATCGTTAACGATTTGTCCGTCGTCAGTTGACCGAGAGTCGAATCGAGCGTGATCGTCTCGCCTTTGAGAGAACTCGCGAACGTGATCGCGTCCCAGTCGTTCGCGCTCGCCAGCGCCTCGCGAAGCGTGACCACTCCGTCGCTGGCGTCCACGACGTCTAACGCCGACGTCACAACGATCGGCTCAGGCTCCGGCTCGACGCCGCGATATTCATACGCCCCAAGATCGACCGCTTCGCCGACAATACGGGCGTTCCCCGCAAGATCGACGTCCCCCTGTGAAACATACTGATTGTCTCCTTGGTTGATCGCCTGAGAGTTTGTCGCAAGTCGATAGCCGCGCGCAAAGAGCGGCGCCGATTCGTCGTAGGTCAGGTTGTTCTCGCCCGCCGACCAATCGGTGAAGCTCGACAGCGTGTTGTACCCCTTGACGCTAACGCTACCGCCATCGCGATAAACGTCCGCGCCGTCCGTCGCGCTGTTCGTCGCGACGATCGTATTGTACGCGTTGAAAGCGCCGCTCGCATAAACGCCGCCCCCGGCGCTTTTCGCCGCGTTACGCGCGATCGTGCTGTTATACGCGGAGAGCGTCCCGCCATTGTGAAATATGCCGCCGCCGCCATACGCCGTCGATACGTTGTTTGTGACCGCGCAATTATTGAGCGTCGTATTGCCGGAAGAGGTAGAATAAATTCCACCGCCGAAACCGTTAGTCGCCCTATTGTAGCGGATATCGCTGTTCTCTAGCGTTAACGTCCCGGAACTCATGGAAATCGCGCCGCCGTAACTCGCCGTATTGTTCGTCACGCTACAGCCGGTAAACGTCGCGACTCCATAGTTCTGGTAGAACGCGCCGCCGTTGCCGGAACTCGTCTTGTTGCCGTCTATCTCGCTATTCGTTACCGTCAGCGTTCCGTAGTACTGGTAAAACGCGCCGCCGTTGCCTGTAGAGATATTGTTCGTCACCGCGCAGTTCGTAAGCTCCGTCGTACCGTAGTAGGAGTACAACGCGCCGCCATAGTGCGCCTTGCTGGCGCTAATCGCGCAATTCTCAAGCGACAACGTTCCATAGTAATTGCAAATCGCGCCCCCGTTGTCGCCCGAGTTGCCCGTCCCGCTCCAACGACCGTTCGCAAACGCTACCCCCGTAATCGAAACGTCCGCCCCCTGACCAAGGTACAGGATGCGCGTCGCGGTCCCGCCGCTGATCGTTAGTCCCGGCGCGTCGTTCGCCGCGTCCCACAAATTCGTCGCGTCTATCGTCACCGATTTGTCCGTCGAGAGCTGACTGCTAAGAGTAATCGTTTCACCTTTGAGCGCGGCGGCGAAGGTAATCGTATCGCCCGATTCGGCGTTTTCGAGCGCGTGGCGGAGAGTTCCCGCGACGGAGACGTCGTCGGCGGTGGAAGAGACGGTCCAAGTATTGGAAGAAACGGCGTTGGAAGCGGATAATTCGACGCTAGACAGATCGATCGCGCTCAGTTCAGGAGAATCCTGCGAAACCGCGCATTCTTGAAGGAGGGGGCTATTGATAAAGGCGATTTCGGTCGCCGAGAGCATCTCGCGCGACTCAAGAGGTTCGGCTCGCAAAGCGGAAAACTTCGGCGCCGTTCCAGCGGGGTTGCGGCGCGAGGCGGTTCGGGCAAAGAGGGCGGCGATCAAACTTTTTTTCATCGAATCAAATCCTCTTGATA